>JBFXEK010000188.1:0-4501 GCA_050180155.1 Thiomonas sp.
ACCGCGGCCACCGACATCGCGCCAGACGGTTCGAGCACGCTGCGGGTGTCTTCGAACACGTCCTTGATCGCCGCGCTCACCGCGTCGGTATCGACGACGACGAAGTCATCGACCAGCTCGCGTACCAGGCGGAACGTTTCACGCCCCACCTGCTTGACCGCGGTGCCGTCGCAAAACAGCCCGACTTCGGCCAGGGTGACGCGCCGGCCCGTCTGCACGCTGCGCAGCATGGCGTCGGAATCGACCGTCTGCACGCCGATGACCCTGATCTCCGGGCGCACCGCCTTGATGTACGCCGCCACGCCGGAAATCAGCCCGCCGCCGCCGATGGCGCAAAACACCGCGTGGATCGGCGCCTGGTGCTGGCGCAGGATTTCCATGGCGATCGTTCCCTGCCCGGCGATCACGTCCGGGTCGTCGAACGGGTGGACGAAGGTCAGCCCCTGCTGCTGCTGCAAGGTCAGCGCGTGGGCGTAGGCGTCGCTGTAGCTGTCGCCCTGCAGCACGACATCCACACTGGCGCCGCCGAAGGCGCGCACGGCGTCGATCTTCACCTTCGGCGTGGTCGCCGGCATGACGATCACCGCGCGGCAGCCCAACCGGTGCGCCGCCAGCGCCACCCCTTGCGCGTGGTTGCCCGCCGAGGCGCAGATCACCCCGCGCTGGCGTTCGGCTTCGCTCAATCGCGCCATTTTGTTGTACGCCCCGCGCAGCTTGAAGCTGAACACCGGCTGTGTGTCCTCGCGCTTGAGCAGCACTTTGTTGTGCAGCCGGCGCGACAGATTGCGTGCCGGCTCCAGCGCCGACTCGATGGCCACGTCGTACACCCGGGCGGTCAAAATGCGCTGCAAATAGTCGGTATGCTTCGCCGTCATCGCCTCGTCCTTGGGAAAAAGCCGATTTTATGAGCCGCCACCCCGACACCCTATGGAACACCTCATGCCGCTGACGGCAGGCGGCTGGCTGCTCAGCGCGCATCTGGCGTGGCAGGCGCTCTTGCACGCCGCCGCAGGGCCCGGCGGGTTGGTGGTGTTGGCCGTGCTGAGTTTTGCCGCCGCCACGCTGATCCCGTTCAGCTCGGAGGCCGTGCTGCTCGTCGTCGTTGCCGCGCAGCCGCAGCACACCGCGCTCGCGCTGATCGCCGCCACGCTGGCCAACACCGCCGGCGGCATGACCACTTACGCCTTGGGCCGCTGGGCGCGTCGCTGGCAGACGCCTGATGCCTGGCGCTGGGCGCCGCAGGTGCAGCGCTGGGGCGCGCCGCTGACCGCGCTGGCCTGGGCGCCGGCGATCGGCGACGCGCTGGTGGCCGCGGCAGGCTGGCTGCGCATCGACGCCCTGGCCTGCGCGGCGTGGATGCTGCTCGGCCGCGGTCTGCGCTACGCCGCAGTCGTCGGCCTGGCCTGGCTGGTTTGACGGCGCCAGCCGCGGGCAAAAAAATACCCGGGCGCAGATCGACAGGCCCGGGTAAGAATCCACCAAAGGAGGAGGTGGAGGAGACAAACGGTGCGCCGCAACCGACGCATGGCCACATATTAGAAGATGCTTATAAACTTTTCCAGCCGCGCCCGCAGTGGGGGATTGCTCGGCGCGGCATGAAAAAATCTTTTCAAATCAAAAGGTTAGTTTGGCTTTTGCCGCCTACGGGACGGCCGTGGCGTGGCGTCGGGAGCAAAAAAGCGCAATGAAATTGATCAGAATCAAGGCGTGAAAGATTTTGAGCCGCCGCCGCCTTGCTCTGGCGCGACATGTCATGCGAGTGGCCGTGCGGAGTGCGGCATGGCGCAGCCCGCAGGCCGGTATGACGCGGCGCACCACTTGCCGCAAAATGCGGCGCATTCCACCTTGACCCTGCAAACGAAAGGAATTCGCAATGCAATGCACCGTGCAATGGGAGGGAGAGGGCGGCATGGCCTTCACCGCGCAAACCGAAACCGGCCACACCGTGCGCATGGACGGCGCGCCGGCCAGCAGCCCCGGCGAGCCCGGCGGCCACAACCTCGCGCCAAGGCCGATGGAACTCGTGCTCGCCGGCACTGGCGGCTGCACGGCGTTCGATGTTGTCTACATCCTGAAAAAAGCCCGGCAGGACGTGCGCGGCTGCAGCGTGCGTCTGGACGCCGAACGCGCGGCCACAGACCCCAAGGTGTTCACCCGCATCCACATGCACTTCACCGTCACCGGCCTCCGGCTCAACCCCGATGTGGTGCAGCGCGCGGTCGAGCTGTCGCACAGCAAATACTGCTCGGCAAGCGCGATGCTGGAGAAGACGGCGAAGATCAGCGTTTCTGTCGAGACGATCGACAGCGAAAGCAGCAAAACGAATGATTGAATGAATTGTTGCACTCATGCAACAAAAAAGCGTTGTTCATATACATATTGGAGTATGTCGTCATAGAAATAAGCAAATTGAGCGGTTAGATTTCGTCAAGGCACGCAAGATGCCCTTCGTCAAACACCTCACCCACTTGCGAACTGGAGATGCAATGAAAAAAACCCTACTGGCAATCGCCCTTCTCGGCGCGTTCAGCGGCGTCGCGATGGCTGCTGACAACGTGCAGCTGTACGGCATCATCGACCTGGGCGTCGAACACCTCAGCTACGACAACACCAGTGTGAACCGTCTGGGCTCCGGGGCGCAGTCGACCTCGCGCATCGGCGTCAAGGGCACTGAAGATCTCGGAGGTGGACTCAGTGCATTCTTTACCGCCGAAACCGGCTTCTGTGCAAACGGGAACGACTCGGGGGGTAGTACTGTTTACAAAGGCACCAGCCAAGGCGCCCAATATAATGCCGGCACCAGTTATTGCTCGGGGGGTAATTTCATGGGCCGCCTGAGCGTGGTTGGCCTGAAAGGCAGCTTCGGCACCTTCCAGATGGGTCGCTTCTACTCGTTCAACTACACCGCGGCGACACAAATCGACCCCTTCGGCACGGGTATGACCGGAACGATCAAGAACATCGACCCGGCCTCGAATATTTACACCCGCGTGTCTCAAGGACTGGCGTATGTCACGCCGAATTTCGCTGGCTTCACTGGGGGCTTGGCCTACGCTTTCGGCGGCCAGCCGGGCAGCACGTCGAACGGTCAGGCTTATGAGCTCAATCTGAGCTACAAGAATGGCCCGCTGATGTTGGGTGCTGACTATCTGCACCACAACCTCACCGCGTCAGGCACCTACAACCCCTATACCGGGTTGGCCAAAGAGTTCGGGCCGAGCGCTACCGTGCCGAGCAATGGCTACTTCACCAACAAAGTGTCTGAAATTTACGGCAGCTACGACTTTGGCATTGCCAAGATCAGCGCGATGTACTCGCAGCAAAAGTACGGCGACGGTTTGATTTACACCGGAACCAACCAGTCGCCCGATCTGCGCGTGTGGATGCTGGGGGCGACGGTGCCGGTTGGGCCGGGCAGCGTGCTCGCCTCCTACGGCCAGCGTAAAGACAACAACCTGAGCGGTACCAAGGTGAAGCAGTATGCCATCGGTTACACCTATCCGATGTCCAAACGCACCAACCTTTACACCTCGTACGCCCACATCAGCAACGACGCCAACGTCGATCAGTACGTGGGTGACAATGGCATCAACGCAGCCGGTTCGATGGGCGGGCAAAGCTCAAGCGGCTTCGTCATCGGCATCCGCCATCTGTTCTGATCGCTTTGCCGCACGAAGAGGCCGCCACAGGCGGCCTTTTTTGCGCCGTGAGCCTTCGGGTTGTCCCTGAGAAGGTGCTTTTGTTGCGCCGCTCCAACAAATTCGGCCGAATCCGCGGGTTCTTGTCGCCGGCCTTTGCGTGCAGCGACGATCTTTGTTGAAATAGCCATAGCTCCTCAACAGGAGTCGGCTTAAACACAACGGTTTTTGTGTCAGGCAGGCCCGGCTCCCGGGCAGGTTGTTTCAACAAATCTCTGGAGATGTACTCATGAAAAAAACTCTCTTGTCGCTGGCTTTGTTCGGCGCATTCAGCGGCGCCGCGATGGCCGCTGACAACGTCCAGCTTTACGGCATCGTCGACCTCGGCGTCGAGCACCTGACGTTCAACAACCAAAGCGTCAACCGCCTCGGTTCCGGCATCCAGTCCGGATCACGTATCGGCTTGAAAGGCACGGAAGATCTGGGCGGCGGTCTGAAGGCTGTGTTCCAGTTGGAAACCGGCTTCTGCGCCAACGGTAACTCTGCCAATCCTTACACTGGCACGAGCACAAGCCAAGGCGCGCAATTCAGCGGCGGAAGCAGCTACTGCACGGGCGGCCAATTCATGGGCCGTACCAGCATGGTTGGCTTGGCCGGTGATTTCGGTACCGTGGTTGGTGGCCGCATCTATTCGCCGTACTTCAACACCCTCGCGGCTGCTGATCCGTTTGGTGCTGGCCTGACGGGTTCGCTGACCAATCTTGACCAAGCGGCCCTCACCTATGTTCGAGTGTCGCAGGCTGCCGCTTACATCACGCCGAATTTCTCCGGTTTCCAGGGCACTCTGGCGTATCTGTTCGGCG
>JBFXEK010000189.1:0-4489 GCA_050180155.1 Thiomonas sp.
ACTTTCACGTCTACGACGCTGCGGCCAAGGTGCTGTTCTCCGGCGATGTCGGCGCCGCGTTGCTGCCTGCCGGGCATGCGCCGTTCGTCGACCGGCGCAACATCGAATCGGGCGCGGCGTTCGACGAACACATCAAGGCCGCCGAGTACTTCCACAAGCGCTGGATGCCGTCGATGGCGGCCAAGCGCAATTGGTGCGAGCGCGTGTCCAAGCTCGACATCGACTTTCTCGCCCCGCAGCACGGCGCGATCTACACCGGCGAAAACGTCAAGCGCTTCATCGACTGGTTCGACGCGCTCAAAGTCGGCTCCGCCGTGGAGTGATTCCCCTTGTCCGCCCCTGCCATGACCCTGGACAAACCCACCCTGCACCTGCTCGCCCAGACCCTGGACGGCCTGGAAACGCTGGACCTGCTCGCCGCCGCCGACGGCGACCACGCCATCATCTACGTCAACCGCACGGCGCGCGAAACCTTCGAGCGCTTTGCCGCCATGTTCCGCGACGCCTTGGGCGGCATCGACGCCACCAGCCTGCTGGGCAAACCGCTGGCCGTGCTGTGCGAGCAGGCGCAACTACGCGCCGCGCTCGACGACCTGGCCGCGCTGCGCCGCACGCAACACAAGCAACAGCGCGAGCTCGGCTCGTTCCTGTTTTCGGTGACCATCACCCCGGTATGCAGCGCCGACGGCAGCGTGCTCGCATTGCACGCCAGCCTGCGCAATATTTCGGCGCGGCGCGAGGCCGTCGAGCTCAACGAGCGGCTCAAGCGCACGCTGCAGGAACTGTCGCAGGCCGAAAACCAGGTCAGCGACTCGATGCGCGCGGTCGATACCGCGGTGCACAAGGTCGAACACGCCGTGGCCGACAACGCGCAGAGCGTGCAAACCCTCATCGCCGACGTCAAAGCCATCGGCGCGCTGGCGCAAAACATCCGCGACATTTCCTACCAGACCAATCTGCTGGCGCTCAACGCCGCGATCGAAGCCGCACGCGCTGGCGAAGCCGGCCGCGGCTTTGCCGTGGTCGCCGACGAAGTGCGCAACCTGGCGCGCAACGTGCAAGACGCCACCGCGCGCATCGAGTCGGGGATTGCGCACATCGCCGAAACCGCGCAGCTCATCCAGGCCAAGGCCGGCACGTCGGCGCAGGAACTCGGCGCAGTCGACGCCATCGTCGTCAAGCTCGGCCAGCGGGTGCGCACCATGCAGAACTTGGGCACGCAAATGCTGCTGAAGTCGGCCGAAGAAGACCATCGCAACTTTGTCATCAAAACCCTGGCCGACGCCGATCGCACGCCGCCGCCGGTGCGACCGGAGCAATTGCCCGACCATCACCAATGCAGCCTCGGCCAATGGCTCGACAGCTTCGGCGCCGCAGCGTTTGGTCAGTCGCCGCTGTTCAAGGCGGTCCAAGCGCCGCATGCCCAGTTCCATGCCACGGCGCGGCAGCTGCTCGCCGCCGCGCACGCCGGCCAGCGCGAGCGCCTGCCGCAGCTCACCGCGACCCTGCTCGAACAAGAAAAAACCGTGTTGCACACCCTGCGCCAACTCGCATCCAGCCTGGACGGCAGCGTCGGCTGAACGCCACTGCCAGCGCTGCCGCCCACACCTTGCCGTCGATCACCGCCCGATCACCCGATCATGGACACCACCGCCCTGCACTATCTGCAACAAGCGCTCGAACCGCTCGACAGCCTGGAAATGCTCGCCGAAGCCGACGCCGCGATGGACAACCGCGTTTTTTTCATGAACCGCGCCGCGCGCGAGACCATGGAGCGGTTTCACACCGCGCTCAACGCCGCGCTGCACGGCGCCGACGTGCGCAGCGCGCTCGGGCACTCCATCCACCAGTTCCACCAAGACCCGCAGCGCATCCGCGCCATCCTGCAGCGCTTGGCCGACGGCAGCCTGGGCAAACACGTCCAAGAACTGCAGATCGGCAACATCACCTTTGCGCTGAACTTCACCGCGGTGCGCGACCCGGCCGGGCAGGTCATCGCGTTTCACGCCAGCTGGCGCGAGGCCTCGCACGCCAAAACTGTAGAGTCGCTCAGCGAGCGGCTCAAAGACGTCGTCGGCACGCTCAACGCCGCTGCCGGTGACATTGGCGAGTCGATGGGCGCTGTCGATACCGCCATCCGCAACGTCGGCAAGGCGGTGCAGGGCAACGGCGCGGCGGTGGTGCAGTTGCAAGAGCAGGTCGGCGCCATCAGCACCATCGTGCGCAACATCCGCGAAATCTCCTACCAGACCAATCTGCTCGCGCTCAACGCCGCGATCGAGGCGGCGCGCGCCGGTGAACACGGCCGCGGCTTCGCCGTGGTCGCCGACGAAGTACGCAACCTCGCCCGCCGGGTGCAGACCGCCACCGCCGAGGTCGAAGCCAACACCGCGGCCATCGGCCAGCAGGCGCAGGACATCGCCACCACCAGCGCGCAGTCGGGCAAGGAACTCGACCTGGTGCAGTCGGTCGTGGTGCGGCTGAACAAGCAAGTGGACGACATGCAGACCAGCGCCACGCGCATGATGCTGCAGTCGGCGCAGGAAGACCACAAAGACTTCGTCAGCCGCATCATCGCCGAATCGCACAAAGACCAGCAGGCGCTGCCGCCCGACGCCGTGCCCGACCACCATCAATGCCGCCTGGGCAAGTGGTACGACGGCATCGGCCAGGCGGCATTCGGCGCTCTGGCGGCGTTTCGCGCGCTCGAAGCACCGCACGCCCAAATCCACACCACCGCGCGGCAACTGCTGCAAGCCGTGCACGCCGGGCAGCGCGACCAAGTGGCGCGGCTGGCGGCGTCGCTGACCGAGCAGCAGGACGTGATCCTCGACCGGCTGCAGTCGCTCAGCGACGCCATCGGCCATGGTCGCGGCGCGCACTGAGAACCAGGGAGAACATGCCATGTCAGCCGACAGCCCGAACGACATTGCCGTCACCGCGCCCGTCCCGTCCGCGGCGCTGCCTGCGCCAGCGGGCGCCGACGCCGTCGGCGGTGAAGCTGCCACACCGCCGGGCAGCGGCGGTCAAACGCCCGGCTCGCCCGCACCCCCCGCCGGCGGCCTGCTCGAACGCGTGCGCGACGACCGCGAGCGCGTGCTGCAAGCGGTGCTGGAGCTGCTCAGCGGCCACGGCGACGCCGCGTTGCGCGGCATCGACCTGATCGACGCCGCCGCCTGGGCGCAAAAACTCGGCGGCGTGCGGCACATGCTGCTGCACGGCGTGGACGCGCTGCGCACTTCGACCCAGTCGCTGGCGTTTGCC
Organism: Thiomonas sp.; assembly: GCA_050180155.1. Lineage (GTDB taxonomy): Bacteria > Pseudomonadota > Gammaproteobacteria > Burkholderiales > Burkholderiaceae_C > Thiomonas. The sequence goes on from JBFXEK010000189.1 coordinate 3,265, forward strand.
GAAAGCCGCACCGCCGGGTTCGACCACGACATCCACGGTCTGTCCAACGGGGTGAGCGATATGGCGCAGCGCCTACAGAATGCCGCGGCGCAAACGCAGACGGCGCAGCAGCAACTCGACGCGCTGCGCCAGCGGGTCGATGCCACCGCCGAATCGGTGCAGCGCAGCGACCAGGCGATCGCCGCCACGTTGGACGAAGTGGCCGACGTGTCGGGGTTCATCGCCGCAACCGAAACCAAGCTCACCGGCTTCGTCGACGCCGTGCGCTCGGTGGAAACGCTCACCGCCGGCATCAGCGAAATCGCCTCGCAAACCAACCTGCTGGCGCTCAACGCCGCGATCGAGGCGGCGCGCGCCGGCGAGCACGGCCGCGGCTTTGCCGTGGTCGCCGACGAGGTGCGCAATCTGGCGCGCAAAACCGCGCGCATCACCCAGCAGATCGAGGAGCTCACGCGCACGCTGCGCGACCAGTCGTCCGACGTCGGCGCCGACATGACGCGCTCGGTGCAACGGGTGCAGCGCGTCGGCCAGCTCGTCACCAACACCGGGCAGACGCTGGCCGACGTCAAGTCGATGCTCGGCCAGGTCGGGCAGGTGGCGCAGGAACAGACCGGCTTGATGCGCCAGCTCGTCAGCGACGCCGAGCAACAGCGCCACGACGCGGAAAAAGCCGCCGCGCTGCTGCGCGTGCTGGTCGAACGCTTCGAGGCGATGACGGCGCTGGTACGTGCCGCGCGCGAGCAGCTCAAGGCCGGAGTGAACGCGGTGTCAAGCTGGCCCGACACCGCGGTGACGCTGCGCGTGTCGCTGGCGATGCACTACCAGTGGATCGGCCAGTTGCTCGCCGCGGCGCAGACGCAGCGTCAGGTCGACATGGACGTGTCCGATTTCCACGCCTGCTTTTTCGGCAAGTGGTACTTCGGTGCGGGCGCGCGCGATTTCGGCACCAACGCCGATTTCGCCGCGATCGACCCGGTGCACCAGCAGGTGCACCGCACCGGGCATGCGCTGGTGCAGGCCATTGCCGCCGGCGATGACACCCGCACCGCCGAACTGGCGCAAACGCTGCAGCAACTCAGCGACACCATCACCCAACGCATCGAGGCGCTGATGCGCCAAATCCCCTGAACCGCGTTTCACGTTTCACTCCAGGACACTCCACCATGAACTCGAACGTATTGCAAGAAGTCGACGAGCGCTCCAACCTGGCGGGCACGAACAAATT
>JBFXEK010000190.1:0-4482 GCA_050180155.1 Thiomonas sp.
GCAGTGGCCGCACGACACGCCGCTGACGCTGCGCATCAGCGTGGGCGACACGCTGGACATGGCGCTGACCACGCGCAACGCCAGCGCCGAGGCGCTACCGCTGAGCGAGGCGCTGCACACCTATTTCCAAGTCGCCGACGTCGCCCAGGTGGAACTGCTCGGGCTGGACGGCTGCACCTATCTCGACAAAACCGAGGCTTTCGCCCGTAAGCAGCAGCACGGCGCAGTGCGCTTTAGCGGCGAGACTGACCGCATTTACCTCGGCACGCAAAGCGAATGCGTGATCCATGATCCAGCGCTGCAGCGGCGCATCCGCATCGCCAAGCAGGGCAGTGCCTCGACCGTGGTGTGGACGCCGTGGGAGAAGAAGGCCGCGGCGATGGGCGATTTCAGCGCCACCGGCTGGCGGCAAATGCTGTGCGTCGAGTCGGCCAACGCGGCCGATGACAGCCTGGTGTTGCAACCGGGGCAGGCGCACACCTTGCAAGTGCGCTACAGCGCCGAAATGCTGTGACGGCGTCGCGCCTGCGGCGTCGCGCGCCGTCGGCGCAGGCTCACTTCGCCGTGGGCATGACGAACTCGGCGCCCTTGGGCGTGCTCTCGGGCCAGCGTTGCATGATGCTTTTTTGCTTGGTGTAGAAGCGCACGCCTTCTTCGCCGTAGGCGTGCATGTCGCCGAACAGGCTGGCCTTCCAGCCGCCGAAGCCGTGCCAGGCCATCGGCACCGGGATCGGCACGTTGATGCCGACCATGCCGGCCTGCACCCGGCGGCCGAACTCGCGCGCCACATGGCCGTCGCGGGTGAAGCAGGCCACGCCGTTGCCGTAGGCGTGGCGGTTGACCAGGTCGAGCGCGGTGGCGAAATCGGCCACGCGCACACACGACAGCACCGGCCCGAAAATTTCCTCCTGGTAGATCCGCATCTCGGGGGTGACGTGGTCGAACAGCGTGCCGCCGAGCCAGAAGCCTTGCTCGTGCCCGGGCACGGTGAGTCCGCGGCCATCGACCAGCAGCTTGGCGCCTTGTTCCACACCCGAGGCGATGTAGCCGGCGATGCGCTCGCGCGCCGCGGCGGTGACGATCGGGCCCATTTCGGCGTCGGGCTCCATGCCGTTTTTCACCTTGAGCGCGCGGGTGCGCTCGACCAGCCTGGGCATGATGCGATCGGCCACGTCGCCGACCAGCACGCCCACCGAAATGGCCATGCAGCGCTCGCCAGCCGAGCCGAAGGCGCTGCCGATCAGCGCATCGACCGCCTGGTCGAGGTCGGCGTCGGGCATCACCACCATGTGGTTTTTCGCCCCGCCCAGCGCCTGCACCCGTTTGCCGTGGCGCGCGGCCTCCTGCGCGATGTGCTGCGCCACCGGGGTCGAACCGACGAAGCTGATCGCCTTGACCATCGGGTGCGCGAGCAGCGCATCCACCGCCGCCTTGTCGCCCTGCACCACGTTGAACACCCCGTCGGGCAGCCCGGCTTGCTGGAGCAGCTCGGCCATCAGCAGGCTGGGCGAAGGGTCGAGCGGGCTGGGCTTGAGCACGAAGCTGTTGCCCGCGGCAATCGCCAATGGGAACATCCACAGCGGCACCATGCACGGAAAGTTGAACGGCGTCACCCCGGCGACCACGCCCAGCGGCTGGCGCAGCGTCCAGTTGTCGATGCCGGTGGACACCTGCTCGGTGTAGTCGCCCTTGAGCAACTGCGGCATGCCGCAGGCGAATTCGACGATTTCGATGCCGCGCGTGACCTCGCCCTGCGCGTCGGAAAACACCTTGCCGTGCTCGGCGGTGATCATCGCCGCCAGCGTGTCGCGGTGCCGGTTCATCAGTTCGAGAAACTTGAACATCACCCGCGCGCGGCGCACCGGTGGGGTGTCGGCCCATTGCGGGAACGCGGCTTTGGCCGCGGCGACGGCGGCATCGACCTGCGCGGCGTCGGCCAATTCGACCTGGCGCGACACCGCGCCAGTGGCTGGATTGAACACCGGTTGCCGCCGTGACTGTGGCGACGATACCGGGCGGCCGTCGATGACATGCGCCACGTCGGCTGTGGCGGCGAATGGGTGAAGAGCGCCCATGAAAAACCCCGCAGTGTGAACGGATCAGCCGCCAGTGTAGGGCCAGTATCGCTCGTCGTGTGTCGCCGGCGCCGGCCGCGTGCAGCGCCGCTCAGGCCAGAGCGCCGCACACCGGGCAGTGCGGGTTGCGCTGCAGCGCCAAGGTCTGGAACTCGCTGTCGAGCGCGTCGATGAGCAGCAGCCGCCCGCGCAGGGTGTTGCCGCTGCGCGCCAGCAGTTTGAGCGCCTCGACGGCCTGCAGACTGCCGACCAAACCGACCAGCGGCGCCAACACGCCCATGGTGGCGCAACGCACTTCCTCCACCGGCGCATCCGGCGGAAACAGGCAGGCGTAGCAGGGGCCGCGCTGGCCGCTGGCATCGGCGCGGGTGTCGAACACGCTGACCTGCCCCGACAGCCGGATGGCCGCGCCGCTGACCAGCGGTACACCGTGGGCGACGCACGCACGGTTGAGCGCGTGCCGGGTGGAAAAATTGTCGCTGCAGTCGAGCACGACGTCGGCGGCCTGTACCAGTGCGAACAACTGCGCTTCGTCGGCACGTTGCGCCAGCGTCTGCACTTCGACGGTAGAGTTGATCTGCCGCATCGCCTCGCGCGCCGAATCGACCTTGAGCAGACCGATTCGCGCCTCGCTGTGCGCGATTTGGCGTTGCAGATTGGTCAGATCGACGCGGTCACCATCGACCAGGGTGATGCGCCCGACGCCGGCGCTGGCCAGATAGAGCGCAGCAGGAGAGCCCAGGCCGCCGGCGCCGACGATCAACGCCCGCGCCGTGCCGATGCGCTCCTGTCCTTCGACACCGATTTCGTCGAGTAGGATGTGCCGCGAATACCGCAGCAACTGCGCGTCGTCCAGCGGCATGGCTACACAGTGCCCGCGCTCACTTCGCTTTGACACCGCTGGCGGCGGGGATGGGGCCGCTGGCTGCGGTCGAGGCGGCTTTTGCCGTGTTGGCCGGATGCTTGGCGGTGATGACCGGTTTGCCTTCGAGGTAATTCAGCGCCTGCGTCACCTGCCAGTCGTCCTTGCTGCCGTACTCGGGCAACTTGGGCAGCTTGTTCGGGTCTTTCTGCAACTCGGCTTCGAGCAGGCGGCGCGCTTCCTCCTGCTTGCGTACGTCTTCCTCGACCCGTTTGGAATCGGCGGCTTCGTTGCCGGTGCCGATCTGGTTTTTGTAGTCGATTTCGCGCAGGCGCAACGCGGCGTACGGATCGCCGCTTTCCAGCGGATCGACTTCGTAATTCGGCGTGATGCCTTTGCCCTGGATCGACTGGCCGTTGGGGGTGTAGTAGCGCGCGGTGGTGAGCTTGAGAGCGGTGTCGGGGCCCAGCGGCAGCACGGTCTGCACCGACCCCTTGCCGAACGACAGCGTGCCCATGACCACGGCGCGCTTGTAATCCTGCAGCGCGCCGGTGACGATTTCCGACGCCGAAGCCGAACCACCGTTGATCAGCACCACCAGTTTGACGGTTTTCACCGCCGCGGGCAGAGTGTCGAGCGGGTTGTCGCCCGGCCGGTTGAGATAGTCGCTGGGGGTGTTGCGGTACGTCGCGTTGGCCTCGGGCATCTGGCCCTTGGTGCTGACGATCACGGCATCGTTCGGCAGGAACACCGAAGCCACTCCCACGGCGCTTTCGAGCAACCCGCCCGGGTCGTTGCGCAGGTCGAGGATCAGCCCCTTCATGTTCGGGTCTTCCTTGTACAGCGCGTTGATTTTGTTGACGAAGCTCGATAGGGTGTCGGCCTGGAACTGGGTGATGCGGATCCAGCCATACCCCGGCGCGAGCATTTTGCCCTTGACGCTTTGCACCTGGATGAGCTCGCGGGTGATGGTGAAGGTGAGGGTGCGGTTTTCCGCCTTGCGCAGCACCGTGAGCGTGACCTTGGTGCCGGGTTTGCCGCGCATGAGCTTGACCGCGTCGTTCAGGCTCAGACCCTTGACCGGAGTGTTGTCGATGCGGGTGATGAGATCGCCGGCGTGGATGCACGCGCGCGCTGCCGGTGAGCCCTCGATGGGCGCGACCACTTTGACCAGGCCGTCTTCGGATGCGATTTCGATGCCCACGCCGACGAATTTGCCGCTGGTGCTCTCCTTGAAGTCCTTGAAGGCTTTTTTGTCGAGGTATTCGGAGTGCGGGTCGAGGTTGTTGACCATGCCGTTGATGGCGTTCTCGATCAGCTTCTTGCCTTCGACTGGCTCGAAATAATCGGCTTTGATCAGGCCGTAGACGGCGGCAAACTGCTGCAGTTCCTCCAACGGCAGCGGCGAGGCGGCGCCGCGGGCCAACGCCTGAACCTGCAGCGTGGCCATGATGCCGGTGATCGCGCCGATGGCGATCCAAGCTGCAACACGAAATTTACTGGCCATGGTGAATCGAGCGGAGTGACTGCGAAGAGCGCTGCAGT
>JBFXEK010000191.1:0-4475 GCA_050180155.1 Thiomonas sp.
CCAGCGCATGTTCGTCGCCGACGCCGCGCACGAGCTGCGCTCACCGCTGGCTGCCCTCAAGGTCCAGGTGCAGATGCTCGAACGCGCGCACGACGACGCACAGCGCGGCCTGGCGCTGGCCCGGCTGGAAAGCGGCATCGACCGCGCCAGCCATCTGGTCGAGCAGTTGCTGCAATTGGCGCGCAACGAATCCGGTGGCGAAGAGGCACTGACCGCGGTGAGCCTGCTCGACACCGCGAGACTGGCGCTGTCGGACACTGCCGAACTCGCGCTCACCCGCGGCGTCGACGCCGGGCTGGAAGACGCCGAGGACTGCACCGTGCTCGCCCCGCCGGGCGGGCTGCGCATCGTGGCGCGCAATCTGGTGGACAACGCGCTGCGCTACACCCCGCAGGGCGGGCGGGTGGACGTGCGCGTGCGCTGCGACATGCGGCAGGCCGCTGGCGGCGTGGCGCAACGCATGGCCGTGCTCGAAGTCGACGACTCCGGCCCGGGCATTCCGCCCGAAGACCGCGAGCGCGTGTTCGACCGTTTCTACCGCCGCGAAGACGCCCCCGCCGGCGGCAGCGGGCTGGGGCTGGCCATCGTGCGCAGTGTGGCGCAGCGCTGCGGCGCGTCGGTCGAGCTCGACACCGCGCCGCTGGGCGGCTTGCGCGCGCGCGTGGTGTTTCCCGCGCACCCCCCTGCCGCGGCGGGCGGTGCACGCGACGTTCAGCCCACGTTAAGGCGGGCCGCCGATGCTTGACACCAAGAGCCGCGCAGCGCTTGCCGCGTCGCGGTCAACCGGGTGTAATGACCTTTCCCATTTCCAGCCAGGAGAATGCAGATGACCTCGCAGCCCAGTCTCAAGGACAAAACCGCCCTCATCACCGGCGCGGCCAGCGGCATCGGCCGGCACATTGCGCAAACCTACGCCGCCGCCGGCGCGCGGGTGGTGATTGCCGACCTCAACCTCGCCACCGCGCAGGCCGCCGCCGACGCCATCCAACAAGCCGGCGGCCAGGCCATGGCCGTGGCGATGGACGTCACCAACGAACAGCAGGTCGACGCCGGCTTCGCCGCGGTGGAAAAAGCCTGGGGCACGGTGGACGTGCTGGTGTCCAACGCCGGCATCCAGATCGTCAACCCGATCGAGAACTTTGCCTTTACCGACTGGAAAAAGCTGCTGGCCATCCACCTCGACGGCGCCTTCCTCACCACCAAGCGGGTGCTGCCCGGCATGTACGCCAAAAAGCGCGGCGTGGTCATCTACATGGGCTCGGTGCACTCGCACGAGGCGAGCAAGCTCAAAAGCGCCTACGTCACCGCCAAACATGGTCTGCTCGGCCTGGCGCGGGTGCTGGCCAAGGAGGGCGGGCCCAAGGGCGTGCGCTCGCACGTCATCTGCCCGGGGTTCGTGCGCACCCCGCTGGTGGAAAAGCAGATCCCCGAACAGGCCAAGGAACTCGGCATCAGCGAAGACCAGGTGATCAAGAACGTGATGCTCAAGGACACGGTCGACGGCGAATTCACCACCTTGGACGACGTGGCGCAACTCGCGCTGTTCCTCGCCGCCTTCCCCAGCGCCGCGCTCACCGGGCAATCCGTCGTCGTCAGCCACGGCTGGTGCATGAACTGAAGGACCTGCGATGCATGCCGGCCATCGCCAACCGCCCGTGGCGCAGTCCGGCAGCGGCGCGCCGTCGTGCCGCGCCGAGGCCATCCTGGCGCAAGTGCGGCAATACGACCGCGTCGCGCTGGTGCTGCAAGGCGGCGGCGCGCTCGGCGCGTATCAGTGCGGCGTGGTCCAGGCGTTGGAAGATTGCGGCGTCCAACCCGACTGGGTGGCCGGTATTTCGATCGGCGCGATCAACGCCGCGCTGATCGCGGGCAACCCGCCGGGGCGGCGCACCGCGGCGCTGCGCGAGTTTTGGGAAACCGTGACGCTGCCGCCGCTCTTGCCCTCGCTGCCGTGGGATCATGGCGCGGCGTTGGGCTGGATTCCCGATGCGCTGCAACCGTCGCTGGCCGCGCTGCAGGGTCTGCGCGCGATGTTCGAGGGCCAACGCGGGTTTTTCTTTCCCCGCTGGGGTCCTCCAGGGATCGGCCCGGCGCAAGCGAGTTTTTACGACACCACTCCGCTGCGCGACACCTTGCTACGGTTGGTCGATTTCGACCGACTCAACGGCGGGCAGACGCGCATCAGCGTCGGCGCGGTGAACGTGCGCAACGGCAATCAGGTGGTGTTCGACAGCGCGCAAATGCGCTTGGGGCCCGAGCACATCATGGCCTCGGGCGCGCTGCCGCCGGGATTTCCGGCGGTGGAGATCGACGGCGAGTTCTACTGGGACGGCGGGCTGGTGTCGAACACGCCGCTGTCTCAGGTGCTCGGCGGCCACCCCAGCCACCACACGCTGGTGTTCCAGGTCGATCTGTGGAGCGCCGCGGGCGAGTTGCCGCAAACCCTGCTCGACGTCGCCGAGCGGCAAAAAGACATCCAGTATTCCAGTCGCACCCGCACCATCACCCGCACGCTGCAGCGCGCGCAGCAGCAGCGCCGCATTCTGCGCGAACTGCTCGCGCGCATCCCGCCCGAAGTCCGCGCCGGTGACGCGCTGTGCCAGCAGGTCCAGGAGATGGCGGCGGACAAGCGCTACAACGTCATCCACCTGATCTACCGCAACAAATCGTTCGACGGCCACGGCAAGGATTACGTTTTCGGCCGGGCCGAAATGCGTGCGCACTGGCGCTGCGGCGCGGACGACATGCGCCGCACCCTCGATCACCCCGACTGGTTCGCGCTGCCTGACGCGCAGCAGGGCTTCATCAGCCACGACGTGCACAGCCAAGCTTGACCCCGTCTCAGGGCGTCAGCATGGTCACGCCGGGAAGCTCGCAGGCGCTCACCGCCTGGCGCAGCGCGGCGATGGCTTCGTGGCGGGTGAAGGTCTTGCGCCAGGCCAGCACCACGCGCCGCGACGGCGGCGGGTCAGTGAACGGCACGTAGCAGACGTGGTCGGTGCCGGGATCGGCGGCGTGCGGCACGTCCTGCCGCGGCACCGACAGTTTGGGCACGACGGTGATGCCCATTCCCGACGCGACCATTTGCTTGATGGTCTCCAGCGACGAGCCCTCGAAGCTCTTGCGGATGCCCTCCGAGCTCGGCGAAAACCGGGCGAACTCTGGGCAGACTTCGAGCACATGGTCGCGAAAACAGTGCCCGGTGCCCAGCAGCAGCATGGTTTGGTCTTTGATTTCCTCCGCAGTCAGCGCCTTGCACCCGGCAAGGGCATGGCCGCGCGGCACGGCGATCATGAACGGTTCGTCGTACAGCGGCGACACCGCCAAGCCCTGATCGGGAAACGGCTCGGCGAGGATGGCCGCGTCGAGTTCGCCGGTACGCAGCATCTCCAGCAGCCGGGTGGTGAAATTTTCCTGCAGCAGTAGCGGCATTTGCGGCGTGCGCGCGATGACGTTGCGCACCAGTTCGGGCAGCAGATACGGCGCGACGGTGTAGATCACCCCCAGGCGCAGCGGCCCGGCCAACGGATCTTTGCCGCGTTTGGCGATTTCCTTGATCGCCGCGGCTTGCTCGATCACCCGCTGCGCCTGCTCGACGATTTCGGCGCCCACCGGGGTGATGCTCACCTCGTTGCCGCCGCGCTCGAACAGCCGCACGTCGAGCTCGTCTTCGAGTTTTTTGATCGCCACCGACAAAGTCGGCTGGCTGACGAAGCAGGCTTCGGCGGCACGGCCGAAATGGCGCTCGCGTGCCACGGCAACGATGTAGCGGAGTTCGGTCAGAGTCATAGACAGAATTGAAACAGAATCCGACGAAGATTGTGTGAATCAATGCAGCCCGGATTCAGGCCGACAGCCAGTTGTTGGCCTCGCCGAGCCAGCGCAACACATGCTGCCGCGCCGCCTCGGGATGGGCCGCCAACAGCCGCTGCGCGCTCTGACGGGCGGCGGCGAGCAGGTCGGCATCGTGCGCCAGATCGGCGTAGCGCAATCCCGGCACCCCCGCTTGCCGCAGCCCGAGCAGTTCGCCCGGGCCGCGCAGTTCGAGGTCTTTTTGCGCCAGAGCAAAGCCGTCGGCCAGGTCGTGCATCGCCGCCAGGCGGGCGGCTGCCGTGGGCGACAGCGGCGGGGTGAACAGCAACACGCAGTCGGACTGCGCCGCACCGCGCCCCACCCGCCCGCGCAACTGGTGCAACTGCGACAAACCGAAGCGCTCGGCATGCTCGATCACCATCAGGCTGGCAGCGGGCACGTCCACACCGACTTCGATCACTGTGGTGGCCACGAGCAGGCCGATGTCGCCGGCGGCAAACGCCTGCATCACGGCGCGCTTGTCCGCCGGTTTCATCCGGCCGTGCAGCAGCCCTGCGCGCAGCGGCGCAGCGCCGGCCGGCAGCGGCACCGCGGCCAATGCGGCGCCGAGCTCGGCATGCACGGCCACGGCGTTTTGCAAATCCAGCTCTTCGCTTTCCTCC
>JBFXEK010000192.1:0-4458 GCA_050180155.1 Thiomonas sp.
TTCGTCGCTGGGGTAAATGCCCAGCAGGTGATAATCGAGCGCCTTGCGCGCAATCGGCGCTGCCGCCATGCCGCCGAAACCGGCGTTTTCGACGATCATCGCCAGCGCGATCACCGGGTTGTCCGCTGGCGCGTACACCGTGTATAGCGCATGGTCGCGCAGGTGATGCGCCAGATCCTTGGCGTCGTAAGTCTGGTTCTGCGCCACGGTGAACACCTGCGCCGTGCCGGTCTTGCCTGCGCTGGTGTAGGCGGCGCCGGCAAACGCCTGCGCCGCCGTGCCCCCGGTCTGGTTGACCGCGATCATGCCGCCGTGCACCACATCCCAGTACGCCGGGTCGAGGTCGATGCGCTGCACCACCGGCGCCTGCACCGGGGTGAAGCGGCGGGTCGTCATGTCCTCGATGGCACGCACCACGCGCGGGGCGTAGCGCGTACCCTTGTTCGCCAGGGTGGACAGCGCCGTGGCCATCTGCAGCGGGGTGAAGGTGTTGTAGCCCTGACCGATGCCCAGGCTGATGGTGTCCCCCGGGTACCAGACCTTTTGCGCCGGGGAGCGAAACGCCCGGCGTTTCCATTCCTTGGACGGCAGCACCCCTTTGGCCTCGCCCAGCAGGTCGATGCCCGTGGCCTGGCCGAAGCCGAACTGCTGCGTCCATTTCGCCATGCCGTCCACGCCCCAGTCGTGCGCCACCATGTAAAAATACACGTCGCAAGACACCTGGATGGCTTTGTGCATATCGACGATGCCGTGCCCGCCCGGCACGTCGTCGCGGAAGCGGTGCCCGGCGAACAGAAAGTAGCCCGGATCACGAAAGCTCCACTGCGCCGTGCGGATGCCCTCGGTCAACGCGCCGATCGCCAGGTACGGCTTGTACGTCGATCCCGGCGGGAAGGTGCCGCGCAGCACGCGGTTGAGCAGCGGACGGTCGGGCGAGGTGTTCAGCGCGTCCCAGTTCGCCTGGTCGATGCCATCGACGAACAGATTGGGGTCGAAGGTGGGCATGGAGACGAAGGCCAGCACCTCGCCGTTGCGCGGGTCGATGGCCACGCAGGCGCCGCGGCGTGTGCCGTACAGGTCTTCGATCAGCTTTTGCAGCCGGATGTCCACGCTCAGCACCAGGTTCTGCCCCGGCGTGGCCGGCACGGTCTTGATCTTGCGCACCGGCCGGCCGGTGGCGTTGACCTCGACCTCCTCGTAGCCGGTGACGCCGTGCAGCTGGCTCTCGTAGGCTTGCTCGACGCCGAGCTTGCCGATGTGATCGGTGCCGAGGTAGTTGCCCGCGTCGTCGCTGTCGTCGATGCGCTGCTGCTCGGCCTGGTTGATGCGGCCGATATATCCCAGCAGATGGCAGCCCAGCGGCCCCAGCGGGTAGTTGCGAAACAGCCGTGCGCGCACGTTCACGCCGGGGAAGCGAAAACGCTGCGCGACGAAGCGCGCCACCTGGTCGTCGCTGAGCTTGTTGAGAATCGGCAGCGACTCGAAGCGCCGCGACTGCGCCAGCAGATTGTTGAAGCGGCGCTCGTCGAACGGCGTGATCGGCACGATGGCCTTGAGCGCGTCGATGGTCTGCTGCAGCGTGCCCGACACTTTCGACGGCGTGATTTCCAGGGTGTAAGCGGCGTAGTTGTTCGCCAGGATGACGCCGTTGCGGTCCAGGATCAGCCCGCGCTGCGGCGGGATGGGAACGAGGGCGATGCGGTTGTCCTGCGCCTGGGTGGAAAACTGCCGGTGGCGCAACACCTGCAGCCAGACCCAACGGCCGACGAGCAGCGCGAAACTCAAAATCACCGCGCCCGCAGCAAGGATGAGGCGGCGGCGAAAGCGCCACAATTCGCGTTCGATATCGCGCAGTTCAGTCATCGCAAACAGGCTTCAAACACGATTGGAGCGCGGCAGCAGCGCAAGGTTCTGCAACGCAGCAATCACAGCGGGCGATTGCGGTCGGGGTCCGGCGCGCGGCGCTGCGGCGCCAGCAGCAGCCAGGTCCACAGCGGCCACAGCGCAGCCTGCAACACCGCAGCGAGAAAAAAACTCCACCCCGGAAACGTCCCACCGGCCCACATGCCCACGAGCAACTGCAGCAATTGCGCGGCAAAAAAAAGCGGCAAGACATGCAATGCCTGCTGCAGCGGCGGAAACCACAACAGCCGGCGGTGCAGGGTGATGGCGAAATAGCTCAACACGGTGTAGATCAGCGCATGCTGACCGAGCACCGCACCCTGCTGCACATCGACCACCAGGCCGAGGACGAAGGCCACCGTCATGCCCACGCGGCGCGGCTGGTGCACGTTCCAGAACACCAGCGTCAGCGCCACCAGATCGGGCAGCCAGGGCAAACGCCCCAAGGGCAAAAAGTCGATGAACAGCGCCAGCGCCAGGGTGAGCGCGATGAACCACGGATTGGCCGGCAGCAGCAGCACCTCGCGTGCGCCGCCGGCTGGCGCGCGCGCCGCCGGCATGGGAGGCGACAGCGACGGACGACGGCGGTTGGCGCGCAGCTTCATCGCGGCAGCGAGGGCGTGGCGGCCGACGCCGCAGCGGCCTGCGGCTTGCCGGCGCGCGACCTGGGCAAAGACTGCGGCGGCGGCGCCAACGGCGACAGCGGTTTGAGCACCAGCACATGGCGCCCGCCCTCCACATCGGCCAGCGGCGCGCAGACGATGCGGGCGAACGCGCTATCGCGCTGCCGGGTCACCGCGACCACCCGCGCCACGCGCAGCCCCGCGGGGTAGATGCCATCGACGCCGCTGGTCACCAACAGATCGCCCACGCGCACGTCGGCTGCCGCGGGCATCCAGCGCAGCTCCAGCCCGCCCTGCGACAGCCCCGGCTCGCCGTAGAGCAGCCCGCGCTCGCCGGTACGCTGGTTCTGCACCGGTACCACGGCGTCGCGGTCGGTGATGAGGGTGACCTCGGCGCTCCAGGGAAAATCGCGCGTCACCTGGCCGAGCAGCCCGGTTTCGTCGATCACCGGCGCGCCCAGTTCCACGCCTTGCAGACTGCCGCGGTCGATCAGCACGCTGCGGCTGAACGGGTCGCTGGCCTGCGCGCTGATCTGCGCCGCCACCGACTGCGGCGGTTCGCTGCGCTGCAGCTGCAGCAGGGTGCGCAAGCGGTTGTTCTCCTCGCGCAACTGCGCCTGCAACTGCGCCTGCAACGACAGGTTCAGATTGGCCTGGCGCAGCCGGCGGATTTCCTGCTGCGCCTGCAGCGGCGATTCGACGTACGCGGCCAACTGCCGCACGCCATCGACCGGTGCCTGCGCCAGCCGCTGCAACGGATAGATCGCCACCGCCACGCCCTGACGCAACAGCGGCGTGAGTTTGAAACGAACGTCCAGGGTCATCAACAGCACCGCCAGCGCGGCAAACAGCACCAGGCGCGTGAGCGCAGACGGCCCCTGCCGGAAAAACGGCGGTGGTGAGCGCTCGAGGGTGCCGTAGGCCATGAAAGCGAGGAAAAATGCCGGGCCGATCGCCCTGGGCGGGGCGCCGGCGTGTCGGCCCGCCCCGCCACGCCGTGCGGATTATTCCGAGGTGAAAATCGTGCCCAGCCGGTCCATGCGCTCCAACGCCATGCCGCTGCCGCGCGCCACGCAAGTGAGTGGGTCTTCGGCCACCAGCACCGGCAGCCCGGTTTCCTCGGCGAGCAGGCGGTCGAGGTCGCGCAGCAGCGCGCCGCCGCCGGTGAGCATCATGCCGCGTTCGGCGATGTCGGCGCCGAGTTCCGGCGGGGTCTGTTCCAGCGCGTTTTTCACCGCCGAGACGATCTGGTTGAGCGGGTCGGTCAGCGCTTCGAGGATTTCGTTGCTCGAAATGGTGAAGCTGCGCGGCACGCCCTCGCTGAGATTGCGCCCCTTGACTTCCATTTCCTTGACCTCCGAGCCGGGGAAGGCCGAGCCGATCTGCTTCTTGATGGCCTCGGCCGTGGGTTCGCCGATGAGCATGCCGTAATTGCGGCGGATGTAGTTGATGATCGCCTCGTCGAACTTGTCGCCGCCCACGCGCACGCTGCCTTTATACACCGTGCCGCCCAGCGAAATGACACCGACTTCGGTGGTGCCGCCGCCGATGTCGACGATCATCGACCCCGTGGCTTCGGACACCGGCAGCCCGGCGCCGATGGCTGCGGCCATCGGCTCCTCGATGAGGTAGACCTCGCTGGCGCCAGCGCCCAGCGCCGATTCGCGGATGGCGCGGCGTTCGACCTGGGTGGAGCCGCACGGCACGCAAATGATGATGCGCGGACTGGGCCGGAACATCTTGGTGTCGTGCGCCATTTTGATGAACTGCTTGAGCATCTGCTCGGTCACGGTGAAGTCGGCGATGTCGCCGTCCTTCATCGGGCGGATGGCTTCGATATTGCCGGGCACCTTGCCCAGCATCTGCTTGGCCTCTTTGCCCACCGCCTGGATGGTTTTTTTGCCGCTGGGGCCACCCTCGTGGCGGATGGCGA
>JBFXEK010000193.1:0-4453 GCA_050180155.1 Thiomonas sp.
ACATCGATCAGCGGAATGAGGTTGACCTCGGGGTCTTCCGTCGTCTGGCGCTTGAAGTTCATGGCGGACAGCGGCTCAATCGCGCGGTAGATACATTTGCAAATGGGTCGCCAGTCGGCGTGCGGCCTGCTCCAGATCGACGGTGTAGTCGTCCACTCGGCTGCGAAAATAGCGGTAAAAAATCAGCGACGGCACGGCCACGATCAGCCCAAACGCCGTGTTGTAAAGTGCCACCGAGATACCGTGCGCGAGCACGGCGGGGTCTGTTCCCGCAGCGGTTTGCGAGCCGAAAATTTCGATCATCCCCACCACGGTGCCGAGCAGGCCGAGCAGCGGCGCAGCCGACGCCACGGTGGCCAGCGCGTTGAGGTATTTTTGCAGCCGGTACACCTGGTGCCGCCCGGCGTTTTCCAGGTCTTCCTCCAGTCCCTCGGCGTTGGCATGCGGCCGCGACACCGAGCGAAACCCGCTGGCCAGCACCGCCCCCAGCGGCGAGTTGCGTTCGAGTTTGTCGATCACCTCCTGCGACGGCAACTGCCGCGCCGAGACGGTCAGCGCTTCGTCGAGCAATTTGGGCGGCAGGATGCGCGCGCGCCGCAGCGCCGACAATCGCTCGAAAATCACCGCCAGCGCCACGATCGAGCACAAAATCAGCGGCCAGATCGGCCAACCTGCGGCCTGCACCATGTGAAACATGCAATCGTCCCTCTCGTCCATTCCGGCCACGCCGGAGGTTGACTCTCCCTATGCAACTGCGCATTATGCCCGCCCCCGCCTCACGCGAAGCTGCAAACGCCCCACCTCGGCGCCATCATCCCACCGGCCGCCGTTGAAGCCGCTGCCCGATCCGCCGGCTCCGCCCGCCGCAGTTATCCCAACAATCTGTGGACAACTCTGTGGGCAAGCGCTGGATCGCCGTGCCAAATGCCGCAAAATCAAGCCCTCGGCTTAATGTGACGCTTTTTTAATCAACATTTTTTCATGCAAAATCAATGAGTTACACAACAGTCCCAGCGGCTTTTCCCCCGTGCGTCGTCAGCACCTTGCTCTGCCCGTGCTGTGCACATCCTGCTGCGGCAGCCCGCTCTTGCCTGGAGAATCAGCCTTGAAATTCATGCCCGCAGATGCCAGCGTGTGGACTGTCGGTGACTTGGTTCAGGCGTTCGCCGACGCTTTGCAATCGCGCTTCAACACCGTGACCGTGCGCGGCGAACTCTCCGCCGTCGTGCGCGCGGCCAGCGGCCACACCTACTTCAACCTCAAAGACGAAAACGGCACGGCACAACTGCGCTGCGTACTGTTTCGCCAGCGTGCGTTCAGCGCCGCGCTGGTGCTGCGCGATGGGCTGCGGGTGCGTGTGCGTGCCACGGTGGCGATTTACGAACCGCGAGGCGATTTGCAATTGCTGGTGGAGAGCGTGCAGCACGATGGCGAAGGCGCCTTGCTCGAAGCTTTTGTCCGCCTCAAAGCCAAATTGCAAGCCGAAGGCTTGTTCGACACCGCGCGCAAGCGCCCGTTGCCAGTGCTGCCGCGCGCCGTGGGCATCATCACCTCGCTGCAGGCCGCGGCGCTGCGCGATGTGCTCACGGCGTTGCGCCGCCGCAGCCCGCACGTGCCGGTCGTCGTTTATCCGGCCAGCGTGCAGGGGCCGCAGGCGCCCGCCGAACTGACCGCCGCCGTGCGCACGGCGCAGTCGCGCAACGAGGTCGATCTGCTATTGCTCGTGCGCGGCGGTGGCAGCCTCGACGATCTGTGGGCGTTCAACGACGAAACCCTGGTCCGCGCCATTGCCGCCTGCACCCTCCCGGTGGTCAGCGGCGTGGGCCATGAAACCGACTTCACCTTGGCCGATTTCGCCGCCGACCTGCGAGCGCCGACGCCCACAGCCGCCGCCGAACTCGGCGTGGCCGCGCAGGCTCGGTTGGCTGAGCAACTCGATGAGCTTGCGCGCCGACTGCGCCACGCGGTGCAACGCCAATGGCAACGCGAGCAACAGCGCTGCGACCGGCTGGCGCTGCGTTGGCCGCAAGCGGCCGCCCTGCTGGCGGCGCCGCAACGCCGTCTGACCGAACTGGGCTGGAGACTGCAGCGTGCGCTCACCGCGCTGCCCGCCCGGCAAGCTACGCGGCTCGACGCCTTCGACCAGCGGCTGCGGCGCGCCATGCAGCAGCGCCTGTCCACGCAGATGCAGGCGCTGGCGCTGGCAAGCCAACGCCTGCCCGACGCCACACGCCGCCAGTTCGAACGCCTGCAGCAGCGCCTGGAACGGGCCGCCGCGCACTTGCAGTTGCTCAGCCCGCGCGCCACCCTGGCGCGTGGCTATCTGCTCGGTCTGGACGCCAACGGCCGCATACTGCAACTCGCTGGCTTGCGCAGCGGACAGGTGGTGCTGCTGGCCGACGCCAACCAAGCCCGGCAATTGCAAATCGCGCAAATCTCCGGACGGCGCCATCCGTTGGATGAGCCGGCGTCGCCATCCGAAGCACCGCACCCTGACGTTTGATTACACATTTTCGCGACAAGCGCCGCCACCCTCTTGTTGCAACGCGCAAATTGCGATTATGATTTTGTGCTTTGATGAATTGCGCCGATTGCGGCGCAGTATGACTCAATGGACAGTTCCGGTAGTTGTCGATCGATTCGTGAAGTGAACGCCTGAAGGCGGCCTGTCGACAGTCTTAGCGTCGCCCGGCCTCTGCAGGCCGGCGGTGACGCGACGCCCGACGTGCAACGTAACCAATCCCCGGATTGGCGCACGCCGGGCCCCGCATCCCCCCTTTTCTTTTTGTCAACCGCTGCAGCATGGACGACCCTGCTGCGGCCCATCGGGTTCGTCCCGGTGAGATTGCCGTCTGCCGTGCGCCGCAGACGGGACGGAGGATGGTATGCAGATCCAAGACCTTTTCCGTGTCACGCACCGCGGGTTGTGGTTGCGCCAGCTCGGCGCCCTGACCAATCCGCCTGCATCGCAGCCTGCGCCGCGCGGCGTGCACGCGCCGGCAAGCGGTTGGCCGCGACTGCACGCTGCCGCGCTCGGTGTTTCGCTGTCCCCATCGCAACGTCAGGGGGAACTGTGATGCGCACATCGCAAGAACACGTCCTTGCCCCGGCCACCCCGGACCTGGCCGGCCTGGAACACCGGCTGCGCGACCGGCTGATGCTGCACGAGTTGCGCAGCCGCCGCGGGCTGTGGAACCGTCTGGCGCTTGGGCTGGCGCTGATCGGCCCCGGCGTGCTGGTGATGCTCGGCGACAACGACGCCGGCGGCGTGCTCACCTACGCGCAAACCGGAGCCGCCTACGGCCTGGGGATTTTTCTGCCGATGATGATTCTGCTGGGTTTCATCGCCTACCTGGTGCAGGAAATGACCATTCGGCTCGGCGCCGTCACCCGCCGCGGCCATGCCGAGTTGATCTGGAAGCGTTACGGCCCGTTCTGGGGCTGGTTCTCGCTGGTCGATCTGGTCGCGGCAAACGTGCTGACTTTGATGACCGAGTTCGTCGGCATCCGCATCGGCGGCGAGGTGCTGGGCATGACCGCCTGGGTCACCGTGCCGGCGGCGCTGGCGTTCATCGCCTTCACGCTGATTGCTCTGCGCTATTACACCTGGGAGCGGGTAGCGCTCGCCGTTGCAGCGCTCAACCTGGTGTTCGTCCCACTGGCGTTCATGGCGCATCCGAACTGGCACGCCGTGGCCGCGGCCTTCGGCGGGCATGGCTGGGTCGTGCCTGGCGGCTTCCTCTCCGTGACGTTTTTGGTGCTGCTCTCGGCCAATATCGGCACGACCATCGCACCGTGGCAGCTGTTTTTTCAGCAATCCTGCGTCGTCGACAAAGGCGTGCTACCCAAGGACATCGTCGCCAGCCGCCGCGAGCTCAAGCTCGGCATCGTCGGCATGATGCTCGTGGCCATGGCGCTGATCATTCTGGCGGCGCAAACACTGCACGGCGCGCCCGACGCCAGCAACCTCGAATTCGACGCCGTGCTCAAGGGCATCGACGCCAAACTCGGCGACGTGCCGATGGCGCTGTTCGCCCTGGGCCTGATGGAGGCCGGGCTGATCGCCGCGATCGTGATCACCGCGAGTTCGGCCTGGGCCATCGGTGAAGCGTTCGACATCCCGCGGTCGATCAACGCGCCGCCGCGCCAAGCGATCTGGTTCTACGCCCCGGCGCTGGCGGGGACCACGCTGGCTGCCGCGGTAGTGTTGCTGCCGCACGTGCCCCTGGGCTTCCTCAACCTGTCGGTGCAGGTCATCGCCACCGTGTTCATGCCGTCGGCGCTGCTGTTCCTGTTGCTCTTGCTCAACGACCGCGAGTTGATGGGCGAGTACGTCAACACCCCGATGCGCAACGCTTTGAGCTGGGCAGTGATGGCCGGTTTGATCGTGTGCAATGTGTTGTACGGCATTGCCACGCTGTTTCCGCACGCCTTCGGCAACTGACGCGCCTTT
>JBFXEK010000194.1:0-4397 GCA_050180155.1 Thiomonas sp.
CGCGCTGGGCATGGCCGGGTTGCAGGGGCGCGACGATGCGCTGGTGGCCACGCTGGCCGGAGGCTGGAAGCAGCGGCTGGCGCTGGGTTGCGCCATTTTGCACCGGCCGCCTGTGCTGTTTCTCGACGAGCCGACCTCGGGGGTCGAACCGCAGGCGCGGCGGCAGTTCTGGGATCTGATCCACCGACTGGCAGCAGAAGGCGTGACCATTCTGGTGTCGACGCACTACATGGACGAAGCCGAGTATTGCAACCGCATTGCGCTGATCGACCGCGGCAGGCTGGTGGCCATCGGCACTCCCGGAGAGTTGCGCACCCGCGGGCTGGGCGGCGCGCTGCTGGAGCTGCAATGCGCCCCGCTGGGCCCGGCGCTGGCCGTGCTGCAACAGGCGCAAGGCGTGGTCGATGCGGCCATTTTTGGCGACAAACTCCACGTCGTCGCCGGCTCGGGCGGCCTCACCGCAAATGCGCTGGCCGCGCTGTTGCAGGCGCACGGCGTGCAGCTCGTCTCGGTCCGCACGGTCACGCCTAGCCTGGAAGACGTGTTCGTCCGCCTGGTGGCGCGCGGTCAGGAAACGAGGCCGGCGACATGAAGCTGCGGCGGCTGTTGGCGATGGCGTACAAGGAGACGCTGCAAATCTGGCGCGATCCGCGCAGCCTGGCGATCGCGCTGATCATGCCGCTGATGCAAATGGGCCTGCTCGGCTACGGTGTCAGCCTGGACATCAAGCAGGTGCCGCTGTGCATTTACGACCAGGAAAACAGCCAGCTCAGCCGTGCCATCGTCAGCCGCTTCGACGCCGGGGGCTGGTTTGCCACCACCGGCGTGCTGCACAGCCAAGCCGGCGTGCGCGCGGCGATGGACGCGGGCACGTGCATCGGCGCCGTGGTCATCCCGGTGGATTTTTCGCGCCAACTCGCCAGTACCGGCACGGCGTCGATCCAGGCGGTGTTCGACGCCACCGACGTCAACACGACGAATATCGCGCAAGGCTATCTGCAAGGCGTGGTGGCGCAGATCAACGCGCAAATCCAGGCGCAATGGCAGGCGGCGCATGGCGTGAGCGCCTCACAGCTCGGGCAGGTCGATCTGCAGCCCAGCACGTGGTTCAACCAGACGCTCGACAGCCGCAATTTCATCATCCCCGGAGTGGTTGCGGTCATTCTGGCGCTGGTCGGCGCGCAACTCACCTCGTTGACCGTGTCGCGCGAATGGGAGCGTGGCACGATGGAGCAGCTCATTTCCACCCCGGTGACGGCGCTGGAAGTCATGCTTGGCAAGCTGCTGCCGTATTTCGTCGTCGGCATGGTCGATGCCGCGGTGTGCCTGGCGCTGGCGGTGTATTGGTTCGACGTGCCGTTCCGCGGCAGCGTACTCACCCTGTTTGCCGCCACGGCGCTGTTCAGCC
This sequence comes from Thiomonas sp., assembly GCA_050180155.1. Lineage (GTDB taxonomy): Bacteria > Pseudomonadota > Gammaproteobacteria > Burkholderiales > Burkholderiaceae_C > Thiomonas. The sequence continues at coordinate 1,409 of JBFXEK010000194.1, forward strand.
TGGTGATCCTGGGCATCGGCTACCTGATTTCGGTGCGCATCCGCAGCCAGCTCGCCGCCAGCCAGGTGGCGCTGTATGTCACCTTGCTGCCGACCACGCTGCTGTCGGGCTACACCTTCCCGATCGACCAGATGCCCAAGCCGATCCAGGCGCTCACGCTCGTCGTCTATCCGCGTTACTACGTCACCATCTTGCGCGGTATTTTCCTCAAGGGCAGCTCGTTGGCCGATCTTTGGCAGCCGCTGCTCGGGCTGGTGATTTTTGCCGTGGTCATCGTCTGGCTGGCGGCGCGCGCGTTCCACAAACGCCTGGATTGAGCCATGTTCGAGCGCCTGCGTGCCATGCTGATGAAGGAGTTTTTGCAGATCCGCCGCGATCGCACCGCCGTCATGCGCATGATCGTGCCGCTGGTCATCCAGATGCTGGTGTTCGGCTACGCCGCCACCTTCACCGTGCACCATGTGGCTACCGTCGTGCTCGACCTGGACCAAAGCCAGGCCAGCCGCAGCCTGGTGTCGCACTTCGTCGCCTCCGGGCGGTTCGACGTGGTGGCCACGGCGCGCGACGGCGCCGAGGTCGAGCGGGACATCGACGAGGACGTCGCTGCGATTGCCGTGGTCATCCACGCCGGCTTCGAGCGCGACTTGAGCAACGGCCGCAGCGCGCCGCTGCAGATCATCGTCGACGGCACCAATTCCAACACCGCGCTGATCGCGCTGAGCTATATCAACCAGATCGTCGCGCAGTTTTCCGCCGAGCAGGCCGCGCGCCTGCTGCCGCCGCACTCCAGCCTGGCGGCGCCGCAAATCGGCGTCAACTTGCAGACGGTCCCGTGGTTCAACCCCGGACTGGATGACACCTGGTTTTTCATTCCCGGGGTCATCGGCAGCCTGACGCTGCTGCAAGTGGTGAGTCTGACGGCGTTCGCCATCGTGCGCGAACGCGAAGTCGGCACGCTGGAACAGATCATGGTCAGCCCGATCCGGCCGGTGGAATTCATCCTCGGCAAAACCGTGCCGTTTTTTCTCATCGGTCTGGGCGACATCGTGCTCGTCAGCGCCATCGGCATCGCTTGGTTTCGCGTGCCGTTCATCGGCGATGCGCTGGTCATGCTCGCCGGTTCGGCGTTGTTCCTGCTCGCCGCTGTCGGCATGGGGCTGCTGCTGTCCACCTACTCGAAGACGCAGCAACAGGCATTCGCGCTCAATTTCTTTTTCGTCAACCCGTTTTTCATTCTGTCGGGGTTTGCCTTTCCGATCGCCGCGATGCCCAAAGCGCTGCAATGGTTCACGCTGATCAACCCGCTGCGGTATTTTTTGGTCGTCATCCGCGCGGTGTTCCTCAAAGGCGTGGGGTTTGCCGTGCTCTGGCCCGATCTGGCGGCGATGGCCGCACTGGCCGCGGTGATGCTCGGCATCAGTGTGCTGCGCTTCAGATCGTCGTTGCAATCGTGACGGCGGCGCCAACATCCGCATACCGCTGTTGCAAAGCGTTGCCTTTGGCGCAAACAAACCACACACTGCAGCAAACTGCGCGGCCTACAAACGCAACACCCTCTGTTCCTACGGTGTTGCCATGTCGATTTCCGCGCTCGTTTCCTCTGCTTCCGCGTCCACCGGATCGCAAATCGTCAACCCGTTGCAGCAACTGCGCCAAGACTTCCAGGCGCTGGGCAGCGCGCTGCAGTCGGGCAATCTCGGCGCGGCACAAAGCGCCATGAGCGGCCTGCAGCAGGTGCAGCAGAGCCTGCCCGCGCCGCCCAGCACCCTGGTGTCGCTGCAGGGTGGGGCGGGATCGGGGTCGATCGGTGGCGATATGTCCACTTTGGCCGCCGACCTGCAATCGGGCAATCTGTCGGCGGCGCAAAGCGCGTACCAGCAGATCCAAGCGCAGATGCAGCAAGCGCAAGGGGCCGCGCATCACGGCGGGCATGGGGGGCGCCACGGCGGGGGGCTTGGCGCTTTGCTCGGCGCCTCTGCCTCGTCGTCGACGGGCACGACCTCCAGTGGCAGCGCGCTCGACAGCCTGCTCGGCACGCTGAGTGCGTCTTCCGGTACCTCAGGGGCAAGCTCGGGCTCGGCCACGCCCACGCCGCTGCAGACGGCGCTGACACAGTTGATCCAAAGCCTGCAAAACGTCGACAGCGTGCTGAGCACAGGCGGCAGCGCGGGAGTCAACGTCAGCGTATGAGGCGCTGCGCCGGCCAGGACGGCTCATGGCGTTCGACTTCGACCCCGAGCAGCGCACGCTGCGCACGCCGCGGCTGTTGCTGCGTGCGCTGACCGCAGCAGACGCTGCGGCGCTGCTGCGGATTTACGGCGACGCCGAAGTCACGCGGTTTTACGAGCTCGACACCCTGAGCACACTGGCGCAGGCCGAAGCGGTGCTGCAAATGTTTTTGCAGCACCACGACCGTTTCCTGCTCATCGACCCGGTCAGCCAGGACGGCATTGGCACCTGCGGCCTGTTCATGTGGGAGCGGCAAAGCCGCATGGCGTCGTTTGGCTACGATCTGGCGCGGCCGTACTGGGGCCGCGGGCTGATGCGCGAGGCGGCGCTGGCCGTGCTGGCATACGGCTTCGCGGTCAAGGATCTCAACCGCATCAACGCCCTCGTGGCCGTGGGCAACGAGCGTTCGCGCCGCTTGTTGCGCGCGCTGTGCTTTCGCGAAGAGGCGTTACTGCGCCAGTTTTCCTACTGGAAAGGCGAGTTTCACGACATGCACCTGCTCGGTCTGCTGCGCGAGGATGTCGCGTCGCAAACTGCGGACAGCGGCAGCCGGCTGGCGGCCTGAACCGGGTGCGTGGCCCGCTGCGGGCAGGGCACGGCCGGCATGTCGGGTGCAGACTTGAGTATCCTGCACGCTGCGTCTGTCAACTCGCCGTCCGATGTCCGCTCCCGTCGATTCTTTGCAGCGCCCTGCCGCCGAGCCGCCGGCGGTGTCGGCCTGGGCAGTATTCGGCAACCGACGCATCGCCGCGGTGCTGCT
>JBFXEK010000195.1:0-4399 GCA_050180155.1 Thiomonas sp.
TGCGCCTCGTCGTTGGCGTCGGCGATGCTGCCCGGGCGCAGGCCGTCGCCCAGCGAGAAGGCCACGTCGTAAGCCTTCATGATGGCGCAAATGTCCTCGAAGTGGGTGTAGAGAAAACTCTCGCGGTGATGCGCCAGGCACCACTTGGCCATGATCGAGCCGCCCCGCGAGACGATGCCGGTGACGCGCTTGGCGCTCAGCGGAATGAACGGCAGCCGCACCCCGGCGTGGATGGTGAAGTAGTCCACGCCCTGCTCGGCCTGCTCGATGAGGGTGTCGCGGAACAGCTCCCACGTCAGGTCTTCGGCCACGCCACCGACCTTTTCCAGCGCCTGGTAGATCGGCACCGTGCCGATGGGCACCGGCGAGTTGCGGATGATCCACTCGCGGGTTTCGTGGATGTGGCGGCCGGTGGACAGATCCATCACCGTGTCGGCGCCCCAGCGGATCGCCCACACCATCTTTTCCACTTCTTCGGCGATGCTGGACGTGGTCGCCGAGTTGCCGATGTTGGCGTTGATTTTCACCAAGAAATTGCGGCCGATGATCATCGGCTCGCTTTCCGGGTGGTTGATGTTGCACGGGATGATGGCGCGGCCGCGCGCGACCTCGTCGCGCACGAACTCCGGCGTGATGCGCGCGGGGATGGCCGCGCCGAAACTCTGCCCGGGGTGTTGCTTGCGCAACCCGGCGTCGTGCAGCTGCTCCAGCCGCTGGTTTTCACGGATGGCGATGAATTCCATTTCCGGGGTGACGATGCCGCGGCGCGCGTAGTGCATCTGCGTGACGTTGGCCCCGGCCTTGGCGCGGCGTGGCAACGGCAGCTGCGGGAAGCGCACGGCGTCCAGCGCCGGGTCGGCGTTGTGCCGACGGGTGGTTTGCGAGCTGAACGCCGTCAGCTGCTCGGTGTCGCCGCGCTCGGCAATCCATGCCGCGCGCAGCGCTGGCAAGCCGCGCGCCAGATCGATGTTCACCTGCGGATCGGTGTACGGCCCGGACGTGTCGTAAACGGTAAATGGCGCGTTTTTTTCCACGCCGAAGACTGCCGGTGTATCGGTCAGCGTGATTTCGCGCATCGGCACGCGCACATCGGCGCGGCTGCCCTGGACGTAAATCTTGCGCGAGGCGGCAAATGGCTTGCGGGTGATGCGCTCGGTCAACTCGGACGCATCGACCTTGTAGCGGGATTCGGGCAGTGCGGACATGGAACCTCCGGAATGGATGAGTGCCTGCCGATGCACCGGCGCCTGGTTCCCTCCGCGGGTGGCAGGGTGCAGGCCCTACGCCCGATCAGGTTCAGCGGATTCTGCGCTATGCAGTCTCAGCCGGGAGTCTCACCCGGCGCTCCGACAAGCGCGCACAAGTATATAACCCACTGCCGCTTTGCCGCCAATTCGCTGCGCACGGCAATGCCTTTACGCCGCCTCGCGCCCGGCGGCGGCAGATGCCGCCGGGCGCGGCAATGCGTCCAGCGCGATCGGCCCGCACAGTTGCCGCAGCAGGCCGGTGAGATACGGCGGTGCGGCAGCCAGCTCGCCGGCCTGCGCCGCAGCCGGCAGCGCAGACCATGGCAGCGCTGGCTGGCGGTGGTGCACGGCGTGGTAATTGAAATGCAGGATCAGCGCCGACGCCCAGTGCGGCAGCCGCAGGTTGCGCGCCTGACGCACGTCGTCACCGGGGGCGTGCAGCGGCGTGGCGTAGTGATAGGCGTTGTCGGTGAGCGAAATGAGCAGGCCGCGGCCAAACAGCGCCAGCGCCAGCATCCAGACATGCGCGGCATACAGCCAGACGCTCAACGCGATCAGCAGCAGCGACGCCAGGCTGTCGCGCCGCATGCCGCGCAGCACATCCGGGCGCAGCAATTGGCGCTGCAGGCTCTGCGCCAAACTGGGCAAACCCGGCTCGACCGGCAGGCGGCGCGCCCACGCCAGCAACCAGCCCGACGGCAGCCACACCAGCAACAATGCCGCCACCTCGCTCAAATACAGCCCGATGAGCAGTTGCGGGTAGTAGCGCAGCGCGGCGCGCAGCCGGGTGGTGCTGCCCGGATCGAACGCTTCGCTGCGGTCGATCGCAGTGCGGTTGAACCGATGGTGCTTGAGGTGGCCGAAACGCAGCACGGCAAACGGCGCGGGAAAGCCCATGGCGAGTAGGCGCGACAGCGCGTCGTTGACTCGGCGGTCGGGGTGGAGCACGGCGTGGATGCCCTCGTGCAGCACCGACCAGCCGGTGGTCGTCGTCAGCACCAGCGGCAGCAGGCTCCACCCCAGCCACGGCGCGCCGTGCAACGACAACGGCAGTCCGATCCACAGCCAGAGATTGAGCAACAGAAACAAAGCCACGAGCAGCAGGTTGCGCCGCAGCGCAATCGCCGCGCGCGGCGCAGTGGCAGCGTCGATGCGTCGTTCCATGCGTTTTCAGCCCGCCGCTTCGCGCTGCGGCACGCCGGCGGTGTAATGCCGTCGGTCGATGAACAGCGAATTGCCCGCAATCTGCTTGGCGGCTTTTTTCAGTTCGACCAACAGCGCGGCGATTTCACGGTGCGACTCAAACGCCTGCGCCGGCACCGGCAACGCGCCGATCGACACGCTGGGCAGCGGAAAAAACTGCGCCTCGCCGCGCCGGTTTTCGGCCTCGTAGCCGCCGACGTCTTGCGTGGCCTGGTCGAAAAACCGCAGCACTTGCGCGCCGAAACGGTCGAGCACTTGCTGCAACCGGCCCGACGCCCCGACGGCAGTGCTCAGCACCATGAAATCGTCGCCGCCGATATGGCCGACAAAATCGCTGTCGGTGCAAAACACCGCCTGCAGCACCGAGGCCAGCAACAAAATGACTTCGTCGCCCATGCGGTAGCCGAACTTGTCGTTGAACGGCTTGAAATGGTCGAGATCGCAGTACGCGGCGACGAACGGCGTGCCTGCGGCGAGCAGACGGTCGATCTGTTCGTTGATCGGCACATTGCCCGGCAACAGGGTCAGCGGGTTGGCGTAACGTGCTGCGCGCATCTGGAACTCGTTGACCAGCCGCAGCAGGTCGCCGACCAGCAGCAGGCCGCGAAACAGCCCCTGGTCGGTCACCAACACGCCCTCGGTGGCGTGGCGGAAACTGGCGTCGGCGATCAGGTTGCTCGCCTGGTGCAGGCTGCTTCTGATGTCCAGCCGCAACACGTCGGCGCTCATCACCTGCGAGCACGGCTTGTTGCCGAACAAGTCGCGCACGTGCGGCCGCCACAGCCGGTCGGCGAGGACGTAGCGGTTGATGATGCCCAAAGCGCGGCCGGTGGCATCGACCACCGGCACCGACATCAAATCGGGCTGGATGTCGAAGCGGCGCAACACCTCCTCCAGCTTGCACGCCGGCGACACTGCCGGAATCGGCCGCGCCAGCGCCAGCACCGACTGTTCGATCGAACCACGGCTGGCCAGCGCGTACGGCTGCGGCTGCTCGGCGTCGAGGCTGCGGTTCCAGGTCGTGCGCATGTCGCGCGACGGTGCCGGCGACGGGCGCTCGAACACGTATCCCTGCGCCATTTGCACACCGATGTCGCGCAGGATGCGTAGGTCGCACTCGGCTTGCACGCCTTCGGCGATCACCCACGACTGGCTGGCCTCGGCCAACAGCAGCATCGAGCGGATGAAGGCGGTTTTCAGCGCATCGGCCGACAAATTGCTGCAAAACTCACGGTCGATCTTGAGGTAGCGCGGATGCAGGCGCTGCCATAGCGTGAAGCGGCCGAACCCCTGCCCCAGGTCATCGAGCGCCAGGCCGTAGCCCAATCGATGCAGACTCTGTGCCTCGTCGAAGCCGCGCGTCTGCGCCAGCAGCTCGTCGGATTCGAGCAGTTCGAGCACCAGCCGTGACGGCTCCAGGCGGAGTCTTTGCAGCAGATCGAGCGTCTGCGGCTGTGAAAACCAGCCGCAGTCGAACAGCGCCTGGGTGATGTTGAGAAACAACAGTCCGGGTAGCCGCTGGCGCGCAAAGGCATGCAGGCTGGTGCGCACGCACAAGGCATCGAGCTCGGCCAAGCGGTGCGCAGCGCGCGCGGCGGCAAACAGCGCGTCGGGGCGTTCGAGTGCCGAACCCTGCGGGCCGCGGATCAGCGCCTCATAGGCATGGATGGACCGCCCGCGCAAATCGACGATGGGCTGAAATTCCACCCGCAGCAGTCCCTCGCGCAAGATACGCTGCAAAAAAATGGCCTGACGGCCCGAAGTCGAATCGATCAGCGACAGCATCGCAGCCTTCCAGGGAGGAACTGCGGTTGTAACCTGGACAGATGAAACCCGCATGACACACACCGCCGGGGCGCAAAGACCCGGCCGGATTGCTCGGGCATGCAGCGGCGCACGCACAGCATTGCGCCAAAGACGGGACAATGCGGCAGCGGCCCGCGCCCGGG
>JBFXEK010000196.1:0-4370 GCA_050180155.1 Thiomonas sp.
GAGGATGCGCCCGACACCCAGACGTTCAAGCAGACAGCCAGTGATTTGATCTGGAGCGTGCAGCCCAAAACCACCGAGGCCGACCGCAAGACGCTGCTCAAGCTGCTGCCCACGCTGGTGCGACGTCTCGGCCAGGGGCTGGATCTGATTTCGCTGGCGGACAACAAGCGCCAGGAGTTCCTCACCTGGCTGATGGACGCGCAGGCGCAGGCCATCCGCGGCCAGGGGGAGGCGCAACAGGCGGTGTCGCGCGACGACGCGCTGCTGCTGCAGCGTGAATGGTCGCGGCTGCTGCACCCGCAGCCCAGCGCCGCGCCCCCCAGCGCCATGCCCGAGGCGCTGGTGCGCAACGAGGAAAAACTCACCAGCGGCCTGATCGAAGCCAGCGATGTTCCTGCAGAAACACAGCCACAGGCGGCAGCCGCGGCACCGGCCAGCGCCGAGGCGGCGAGCGCGCCGGCAGCTGATGGTGCGCTGCTGTCGCCCGCCGAAGTCGCCGGGCTGATCGCCTCGCTGGACATCGGCACCTGGGTGCAGCTGCAAATCCAGGGACGCACCGCGCGCGCGCAGCTCACCTGGCGCAGCCCGCAGGGTTTGTTCTACATGTTTTCCAGCAAAGTGGGCGGCCGCGCGCACTCGATGACGCGGCGGGCGCTGGAACGCATGGCCGCGCAGGGCCTGATCCTGCCGCTGGAAGCGCAGGGGTTGATGGACCGCGCAATGCAGGGTGTTGCCGAACAGTTGCGCGAACGCCAGGCAGGGCAGACACCGCCTCCGGCCTGATCTCCGCCATCGCCCCTTCGCGGCGGCGTTTTTTTGCTGCACTCCTTACGACCTGAAACATCGCCAAACCGGTGTCTGCGATATATTTTCGTAAACACTACGCGGCGCTGTCGCCGTCGGCTCAACCTTTCAAGGAGTACCCTGTATGCAACGCCGTACCCTGTTGTCGTATGCGCTGGCTGCCGCCATGCCGCTGACCGCGCTGGCGGTTTGCTCCGCGCCTGCGGCGCAAGCCGCCGAACCCGTGCTCAACGTCGCCTACGCCGGCGTCATGGGCCCGGTGATGGACAAAGCTCTCGGCCCAGCGTTCGCCAAACAGGAGCACGTACAGTACGAAGGCCAAGGCGCTGGCGCCTACGGCTTGGCGCGGCTGATCGCCTCCAAGCAGATCAACCCGGACGTGTTCGTGTCCATCACCCCGGGGCCGATCCGCGTCCTGCAAAAAGCCGGGCTGGTCAGCACGGCCGTGCCGATCGCCAGCACGGAAATGGTCATCGCCTACAGCCCACAAAGCCAGTTCGCCAAAGACTTCGAGGCGGCGGCCAAGGGCGGCGAGCCGTGGTATGCGGTGCTGGAAAAGCCGGGAATGAAGTTTGGCCGCACCGACCCGGCGGTCGATCCGCAGGGGCGCAACATCATTTTCACCATGCTGCTGGCGCAAAAGTATTACAAGCAGCCCGGGCTGATGCAAAAAATCCTTGGGCCGATCGAGAACCCGCAGCAGATTTTCACCGAGCCGTCGCTGCTGTCGCGGTTGCAGTCCGGGCAGATCGACGCCTCGTCGGGCTATCTGTGCGCCGCCATTTCGCACCACCTGCCCTACGTCACCCTGCCGGCGCAAATCAATCTCAGCGACCCGGCGATGGTCGATACGTGGTATCGGAAAGTGCATTTCAGCATCAAGCTGCCCAACGGCAAGACCGATACGCTGTCCACGCAACCGCTGGTGTTCTACGCCGCGGTGCTGAAAAACGCCCCCAACCCCAAGGCGGGTGAAGCGTTCGTCCAGCTCATGACCAGCGCCCAAGGGCAGACCATGTTCAAGGACATGGGTTACGGCCCACCGATCGGCACGGCGCTGAAATGACACGCGCCAAAGCCGATCCCCGCGAGGCGAACCGGCATGGCGTTGTCTGCGGTTGACACCTCGGTCGTCGGCAGCGCCGCGGCGTACGACCGCGGCCAGCGGCTGACCCGCCGCGCCTGGCTGATCGCGCTGGCTGGGCTGCTCGGTCTCGGGTTTCTGTCGCTGCCGTTTTTCGGCCTGTTGATCAGTACGCCGTGGACGCAGTTGCAATTACAGCCGGGCGATGTCGATTCGCTCCAGGTCTCGCTGCTCTACACCGTCGAGGCGCTGCTCATCGTCGTGGCGTTTGGCACGCCGGTGGCGTGGTGGCTGGCGCGGCACGATTTTCGCGGCAAGTTTCTGGTCGAGCTGCTCATCCTGCTGCCGCTGCTCACCCCGCCGCTGGCCATGGGGCTGCTGCTGAGCATGAGTTACGGCCCGTATAGCTGGCTGGGACAACCGCTGGGCAAGCTCGGGCTGAGCCTGACGAACACGCCCGAATCGTTTTTGCTGGCGCAGATCTACGGCAGCGCGCCGTACTTCATCGTCGCCGCGCGCTCGGCGTTCGAAGGCGTGCCGCGCGAACTGGAACAGATCTCGCTCACCCTGGGGCAGTCACCGTGGCGCACCTTCTGGCGCATCACCGTACCGCTGGCCGGACTGGGGCTGGGCGCGGGGGTGGCGCTGGCCTGGGTGCGTGCTCTGGGCGAATTCGGCATCGTGCTCATCGTGGCGTATTACCCGCAGGGCATACCGGTCAAGCTGTGGGTCAATCTGCAAGACACCGGCCTGCCGGCGGTGTATCCGCTGCTGTGGCTGTTCTTCGTCATCGGCCTGCCGCTGCCGCTGATTCTGGGCGCGCTGTCGCGGCGCAGACAAGACAGGCGCTGACCGTGGTGCAACAGGTACGGCTTTCGCTGCGCGAGCCCATCGCGCTCGACGTGGACTTTCAGGTGCAGGGCTTCACCGCGCTGCTGGGCGCCAGCGGCGAGGGCAAGTCCACGCTGATCAAGGCGCTGGCCGGGCTGGTGCCCAGCGCGGGCGAGCCCTTTGGCGGCCTGCCGCCGCAGCGCCGCCCCATCGGCTATCTGCCGCAAGGCTACGCGCTGTTTCCGCACCTGCGCGCCTGGGAAAACGTGGCCTACGCCTTCGGCGGTGCGCTCAAGTCGCACCGGCAGCGCGCCGTCGATCTGCTCGATTCGGTCGGTCTGGCGGCGCAGGCCGATCTGCGCCCGTCGCAGCTCTCCGGCGGGCAGCAGCAGCGCGTGGCGCTGGCCCGCGCCCTGGCGCGCTCGCCGCAGTTGCTGCTGCTCGACGAGCCGACCTCGGCGCTGGACGTCAACACCCGCGACGACGTCATGGCCGAACTGGTGTCGCGCATGCACCAGCTAGGCATTCCAGCGCTGGCGGCGACGCACGACGCTGGGCTGGCGGCGATGTCCGACTGGGTGGTGGTGCTCGCCGGCCGGCGCATCGTGCAGCAGGGCCCGCCCCGCGAGATGTTCGCCAGGCCCGCGAGCGTGGCGGCGGCCGCGCTACTGGGCGTGCGCAACCGCTTCACCGCCACGGTGCTGCGCCACGTGCCCGAGCAGGGCTACACCGAACTGCATTGGGAGGAGGCTGCAACGGTGCTGCGCGTGCCGCTGCGTGCTGATGCCGCGCCGGGCTGGGCCGTGGGTTCGACGCTGGACTGGGCGGTATCACCCGACGACGTGCGCCTGCCGCCGCTGAAAACCGACCGCGCCGACGACGCCGAAAATCCCATTGCGGGAACGATCGAGCACATCATCGTGCAGGAGGCCAGCGCCACTGCGGCACTGCGCTGCGGCAAAGCGCGGCTGTGGCTACGCGCACCGCTGCGGCTGATCGCGCATCACGGCCTGCGCGTGGGCTCGGCGGTGACGGTGCACGCACGCGCGGCGCAGTTGCAGTGCTGGCCGCGCTGAGCCACCCCCCCGCACGAAACGCAGCGCGCCGCGCAACAAATCCGTACACGTCAATCGTGTAGCAGTTTTTCCAACGCTTCCAAATCGGTCTGGATGGCGCGCAGCGCCTTGCGTTCCATGCGCCGGTAGATCGACAGCACTTCGCGCCCTAGCGGGGTGAGCTGCGCCCCGCCGCCACCGGCGCCGCCTTTGGAAGCCTCGACCAGCGGCTGCTTATACGCCTGGTTGACACTGTGGATCAGCAGCCAGGCCCGGCGGTAACTCATTTCCAGCTCCCGCCCGGCGGCGGAAATCGACCCGGTGCGCTCCAGGGCTTCGAGCAACGCGGCCTTGCCCGGCCCGATGGCCGTTCCCTGCTTGATCTGCAGCCGCACCCGCGGCTGGCTGCGCGAGGGAGAAGAAGGGAAAGTGCTGTTCTCGTCCATGACCGATAGCGTAGCGCGTCTGCGCGGCAAGGAATTGGCGCTGGTCTACTGCAACGTGTGTAAAGCACCCAGCCCGGACGGCACCGCGGTCAGCACCTGCACCACGTCCAGGCCGTAGCGGTCCCCCATGCCGAGCTCGACCTGCAGCGG
>JBFXEK010000197.1:0-4366 GCA_050180155.1 Thiomonas sp.
GTGCTGCCGGTGCGCTGCGTGCTGGTCTTCGCCTGGGGAATTCTGCTGCTGTTTCTGGCGATCTACGGCCTGCTCAAGCCGCTGGTCAATTTTCCGCGCCCTTTGGCCGTGTTCGGGCCGCACGCGGTGCATGTGCTGGGAGAGCCCAAATTGGTCCACAGCTTCCCTTCCGGCCACGCGGCCTTTGCCGCTGTGCTCGCGGCGAGTTTTGCGTTTTCGCTGCCGCGGCCGTGGGGCCTGCTGCTCTGGCTGTTCGCGTTGTGGGTGTGGTGGGCGCGCATTGCGGTGGGCGCGCACTTCCCTGCGGATGTGGTCGGCGGTGCGGTCGTGGGCACGCTGTGCGCTCTGGCCGCGCACGGTCTGGTCAGGCTGTGGGTGCGCGGCGGCAAATCGGCGTGAGCGTCTGCCCGCATGACGGCAAAACGCCCCGGCAGGCGGGGCGTGACTCAGCCGGCAGACGCTGCGCGCGTCAGGTGAATTTGCGCGTGGCCATGAAACGGTCGAACTCGTTTTCCGCAAAGCGGAACCAGAGAATGTCTTCGTTGCGGAACTTGGCCCAGTCGGTATAAACCTTTTTCCAGTGCGGGTTGCTCGCCTCGAGTTCGCCGTACAGATCGTTCGCCGCTTTGAACGCGGCTTCCATCACGTCTTTGGGGAAACCCTGCAGCTTGGTCCCCTTGGCCACCAACTCTTTGAGCGCCGGCGGGTTTTTGGCGTCGTACATGGCCTGCATATTGACGTGGGCATGCGAGGCGGCGATTTCGATGATCGATTTGTACTCGGGTGACAGCGCGTTGTAGGCCTTTTGGTTGACGAACAGATCGAACTGCGGGCCGCCTTCCCACCAGCCGGGGTAGAGGTAGTTGTTCGCCACCTTGTAAAAACCCAGTTTGAGATCGTCGTATGGCCCGATCCACTCCGCCGCGTCGATCGTGCCCTTTTCCAACGAGGGATAAATGTCCCCGCCAGGAATGTTCTGCGGCACCGCGCCCAAGCGCTCGATCACCTTGCCGGCAAACCCGCCGATGCGCATTTTCAGGCCCTTCATGTCGGCCAGGCTCTTGATCGGTTTGCGGAACCAGCCACCCATCTGCGCCCCGGTGTTGCCCATCGGGAAATTGATGATGTTGTAGTTGGCGTAAAACTCGCGCATCAGCTTCAGGCCATTGCCTTGGTACATCCAGGCGCTCATCTGCCGCGAGTTCATGCCAAACGGCACCGCGCAGCCCAGGGCGAACGTCGGGTCTTTGCCGAAAAAGTAGTACGGCGCGGTGTGGCAGCACTCGACCGTGCCCTGCTGCACCGCGTCGACCACGCCGAACGGCGGCACCAGTTCACCGCCGGCGTGCACGCTGATGTCGAATTTTCCGCCCGAGGCTTCCTTGACCTTTTGCGCGAAGATATTGGCCGCGCCAAAGATGGTGTCGAGCGAGTTGGGGAAGCTCGACGCCAGGCGCCAGCGCACGGTTTGCTGCGCCATGACGGCGGCAGGTGCGGCACCCGCGGCGAGAATGCCGGCCAGGCCGGCGTGTTTGACGAATGAACGGCGTTCCACGAGGTCTCCTTGACGATCAGTACAACCTGATATGGGTGCTTCATTTTATATCAGGATGCGACCGATTGTATCGGGACATTCCAGAGCCACCAACGTTCTGCCGCAGCGCAGGTTCGACGTCGACGTGGATGCTCAGCCCGCGCCGCCGACGGTCAAACCGTCGATGAGCACCGAGCCGGTGGTTTTGCTGCCGTAGGTGTAGGTGTCGGCGCCGACGGCCACCACGTTGCGCAACATGTCGCGCAAATTGCCGGCGATGGTGATTTCGTGCACCGGATAACGGATCTCGCCGCCCTCGACCCAGAAACCCATGACACCGCGAGAATAATCGCCAGTGACGTAATTGATGCCGTGGCCGATCAACTCGATGGCGAACAAGCCGGTGCCGAGTTTGCGCAGCATCGCCGGCAGATCGTCGTCCGGGCGAGTCGAACGGCTTTGCAGCAACAGATTGTGCGCGCCGCCGGCGTTGCCGGTGGTTTGCATGCCGAGCTTGCGTGCCGAGTAGGTGCCGAGCAAATAACCCTGCACCACCCCACCCTCGACCAGGGGACGTTTGCGCGTGATCACGCCTTCGCTGTCGAACGGCGAACTGCCGCGGCGTTTGGGCAGCAGGGGGTCTTCGATCAAGTCGATGTGGTCGGCCCAGACGGATTTGCCCAGACTGTCGAGCAGAAACGACGATTTGCGGTACAGCGCACCGCCGCTGATGGCATGGGTGAAACTGCCGATCAGCCCGGACGCCAGGGGTGACTCGAACAGCACCGGGCATTTGCGCGTGGACAGCTTGCGCGCCTTCAGCCGCGACAGTGCGCGCTGCGCGGCATAGCGGCCGACGGCCTCCGGCGCCGTGAGGTCGGCAGGGTCGCACTGCGTGGTCCACCAGTAATCGCGCTGCATATCGTCGCCGCTGCCGGCGATCGGCGCGCACGACACGCTGTGCGACGAACTGGCATAGCCATCGCAAAAGCCCAGGCTGTTGGCCAAGACGAAATGCGACTCCTGCGCCGAGACGCTGGCGCCCTCGCTGTTACGGATGCGCGGATCGACGGCGAACGCCGCACGCTCGGCGCGCTGGGCGATTTTTGCCGCGGCCTGCGGCGTCAAATCCCACGGGTGATACAAATCCAGGTCGGGAAGATCGCAGCCGATGGCCAGTTGCGCGGCATCAGGCAGACCGGCGCAGTCGTCCTCGGCGGTGTAGCGGGCGATGTCCAGCGCCGCCTTGGCGGTGCGGGCAATGGCGTCGGCAGAAAAATCGGAGGTGCTGGCGTGGCCGCGGCGCTGGCCGAGATACGCGGTGATCGACAAGCTTTTGTCGCGGTTGTGCTCGACGTTTTCGATCTGCCCGTTGCGCACGCCGACCGACATGCCCTGCGCTTCGGAGACTTCGACCTGCGCGTCGGTGGCGCCGGCTTTGCGTGCCTGCCCCAGCGCCTGCTGCGCCAAGTCTTGGAATTGTGATTTGCTGTAGGCGAAACGTCCCACGATATGGCATTCCTCGTTGCGCCGCACGCGGGCCGCCCGGATCGGCGGCCGCCGGCACGCGCGGCGGCAGTCGGGGAATAATAAGACCCATGAAATTTCCGCATCCGCCGTCCGCAGACGCCGACGCCCCGTCTGAATGGCGCGGCCCGAGCAAAAGCCAGGTCAAGCGTGACATGCTCGCGCTCCAACAGCTCGGCGCGCAGCTCATCGCGCTGCCCGCGCACGTCATCCGTCAGTGCGCCCTGCCCGAAGACCTGCGTGAAGCCGTTCTGCAGGCGCAGCGCATCACCGCGCACGGCGCGCGCAAGCGGCAAATGCTGTACGTGGGCAAACTGCTGCGCAGCGCCGACGCCGACGCCGTGCGCGCCGTCGTCGCCGCTGCACGGCAAGACGACCGTGCCAGCGTGGCGCGGATGCACGCGCTGGAACGCTGGCGCGACGCGCTGCTGGCCGACGACACGGCGCAGACCGAATTTCTCGACAAATACCCCGGCTGCGACGCGCAGCGACTGCGCCAACTGGTGCGCGGCGCGCGTGCCGAGACGGGAACGGACAAACCGCCGCGGCTGACCCGGCAACTGTTCCAGTTCGTCAAAGCCGCGATGACCGTGCACGACGCACCCCTGCCTCCTACAGACCATGACTTCATCCCTCGTTTCTGACTCCGCGGCCTTCGAGCGCGTGCGCATCGGCATCGTCTCCATCAGCGACCGCGCCAGCAGCGGCGTGTACGAAGACAAAGGCCTGCCCGCGCTGCGCGATTGGCTCGGCCGTGCGCTGTGCAACCCGATCGACTTTGTCGAACGGCTCATCCCAGACGACCGCTTGCAAATCGCCAGCACGCTGTGCGAGCTCGTCGACACTGCCCGCTGCGACCTGGTGCTGACCACCGGCGGCACCGGCCCGGCGCCGCGCGACGTCACCCCGGAGGCGACGTTAGACGTTGCCGACAAGGAAATGCCCGGTTTCGGCGAACAAATGCGCCGCATCAGCCTGCACTTCGTCCCCACCGCGATTCTGTCGCGACAGACCGCGGTGATCCGCGGCAAGGCGCTGATCATCAACCTGCCCGGGCAGCCCAAGTCGATCGCCGAAACGCTCGAAGGGGTGCGCGACGCGCAAGGGCAGAACGTGGTGCCGGGGCTGTTCGCCGCAGTGCCGTACTGCATCGACCTCATCGGCGGGCCGTATCTGCAAACCGATCCTGCGGTGTGCGTGGCATTTCGCCCCAAATCGGCGCAGCGCCCACCGCACGCAGTGGGCTGAGCGTTTTGTGCGCAATCAGCGGGCAGACACCGCAAGGCGCTCAGCTGCGTTATGCTT
>JBFXEK010000198.1:0-4358 GCA_050180155.1 Thiomonas sp.
TCGGTTTGCCATTGACCGTGGCGACGTTTTGCGCCCAGACGGGCGCGGCGCAGGCGCAAGTCACGAGCGCTGCGGCCAGAATGCGGGGGAGTGTCGGCATGAAATCTTCCAGAAAAGGGGGAACACACTGCGGATACGTCTATCGGTCCGGCTCGCTGGCAGACGACAGGCGTTCTCCGGGAGCTTGGCAATCCAGCGTCAGAGCGTGAATGTCCCGGCGCAGCATCGAAGCCAGCGCATCATACACGAGGCGGTGGCGCGCCAACCGCGGCAGGCCGGCAAACCGGGCGCTGACGATGTGCACCCGAAAATGGCTGCCCAGAGGATCGTATCCGCCGTGGCCGACGTGCGATGCGGTCACGTCGACCACCGTCAAGGTCTCTGGCTGCAGCGCGTGCTGCAGACAAGCGCGGATTTTTTCGGCGCGCGAGTCTGGGCTCATGTGGATCAAGCGTTTTCGTCCAGCCGCATGTGCTTGGCCAACAGCAGGGACTGACCGATGACGAACGCCAGCGTCAACCCGAGGCTGCCGAACAGCTTGAAATCGACCCAGAGATTGGTCGACACGCTGTAGGCGATGGCGATGTTGAGGATTCCCATCAGGCCGAAAAACGCCACCCACGACCAATTCACCCGGTGCCAGACGGCATCGGGCAATTGCATTTGCTTGCCCATGAGCGTGCGCATGAGATTTTTGCCCTGCAGCACTTGTGCCCCGGCGAGAATGGCGGCGAACAACCAGTACAGCACCGTGGGTTTCCACTTGATGAAGGTGTCGTTGTGAAATAGCAAGGTGGCGCCGCCGAACACCACCACCACGGCCAGGCTCAGCCACAGCATGGGTTCGACTTTGCGGTATTTGAACCAGACCCAGCCGATTTGCGCGAACGTCGCGGCAATGGTCACCGCCGTCGCGGCGTAAATCCCCGCGAGCTTGAAGGTGACGAAAAACAGAATGATGGGGAAAAAGTCGAAGAGGAGCTTCAAGGCAGTGGCACAAAACGACAAAGTCGGCGGGATCGGACGTTGGCCCTTGACGTTGCAGCGCCAGAGGCGGCTGGCGCAGTAGAGTCTGCGGCGCCGGCCTAGTTCATCCGTCTGGTCAAATTTAACACGGTAACGGCTGCGGGGCGCTGCTGGCGCAGGCCGGGAGCGATGCGCTTAAAATGCGGCCTCGGCAGCCCGTAGCTCATCTGGATAGAGCACAAACCTTCTAAGTTTGGGGTAACTGGTTCGAGTCCAGTCGGGCTGGCCAGCGCCAATTTTGGGTTCGAGCAGGCAGCAGCGCGTGCGCGCTGCCCGCTGTGCTCACGCCACGCGCCACCGACGGGCAGGCGGTTTCAGGCGAAATTCTTTTCGGCAAACTCCCAGTTCACCAGTTTGTCGAGGAATGTGGTGACGAAATCGGGACGGCGGTTGCGGAAGTCGATGTAGTAAGCGTGCTCCCAGACGTCGATGGTCAACAGCGCTTTGTCGGCGGTGGTCAGCGGGGTCTGACCGTTGGAGGTGTTGACAATGTCCACCGTGCCGTCGGGTTTTTTCACCAGCCAGGTCCAGCCAGAGCCGAAATTGCCGACGGCCGACTTGTGGAACGCTTCTTTGAACGCGGCGTAGCTGCCCCATTTGGCCTGGATCGCGGCTGCCAGCGCTCCTTTGGGTTCCCCCCCGCCGCTGGGTTTGAGACACTGCCAGAAAAACGAGTGATTCCACACCTGCGCGGCATTGTTGAAAATGCCGCCGGCAGGCGCTTTGCGGATGATGTCTTCCAGCGGCAGATTCTCGAATTCCGTGCCTTTGATCAGGGTGTTGGTGTTGTTCACGTAAGCCGCATGGTGCTTGCCGTGGTGGTATTCGAGGGTTTCGCGCGACATGTGCGGTTCGAGGGCGTCGGCGGCGAAGGGCAGGGCAGGCAGTTGGTGTTGCATGAGCATCTCCGGTGAGAGGAAAAAGCGAATGCAGTTCATTCTAGGCAGAGCCTGGCTGCCGTGCAGCGCACCGCGTCTGCGCCCGCAGGTGCCCCGGGTTCACTCCGTGGCGCTCGAACTCCAGAACGCCTGCCGCACATACGGCAGGCTGGAGAGCTGCTGGGTGATGCGATCGAGTTCCTCGGGGTCGACCGAATTGGCCAGCAGGCGCACTTCGATTTCCACATCTTGCGCGCCAAACGGATGGACATCCATGTCCTGGTGCGGGTAGTGCGCCAGTTCGAGCAGATTTTCCAGCATTGCCCGCGCGTCTTTCTGGAATTCGCGCTGCGCGATCAGTACCACGTTGACGGTGAGCTCGACCCCGGAGGTGTCCACCGGCTGGCGGCTGATGAAATTCACCATAGGCCGCAGCAGAGTATTGGCGGCGAGGACGTAAGCCGCGGCCAGGCCGGCTTCAGGCAGCAAGCCGGCTCCGCAGCACGCGCCGACTGCCGCCGAGCCCCACAGCGTTGCGGCGGTGTTCAGCCCGCGCACATTGCCTTCCTCGCGCATGATGACCCCGGCGCCGAGAAAACCGATGCCCGATACCACGTAAGCCAGCACATGCACCGCTCCTGCCGCCTGTTCGATCCGCCCAGCCAGCCCGACGAACACCGCCGCGCCCAGCGCCACCAGCACGTTGGTGCGCAGGCCGGCGGTGCGCTGGCGGTATTGCCGCTCGACACCGATCAGCCCGCCGAGCACGAAGGCGGCCAGCCAATGCACGCCCATCGTCGTCAATCCGTGGTCTTGTGGCGTCATGTCCGTCTTCCATCTGTGGCAGGTGTAGGCCCGGCGCGGCATGGGGGCGTGTCAGAACTCCAGGTGAAGCCGCACGCCGAGCACCGTCGCGGCAGGGTAGCTGCCGCCGGGGTGCCACAGACGTTGCAGGTCCGGCTGGATGTACACCCCGGACGCGGCTTTGTACGCGTAGTTCAGTTCCACCACCGTTTCCGGGTGCGGCTGCCCTGCCAGATTGGCGCGTGCCAGCCCAAAGCTGAAATTGTCGTCCGGACGCGAAGCGAACGGGCGCTCGACGCGCATCCCGGTGCCGAGATAGTAGGGCACGGGGTTGACCACGCCATTGCTCGCGGCGAGTTGTACGAACACCCCGAGCCTCGGGCCGCCGGGCAGATCCCAGCGGTGCTCGCCGATGCCATAGACCCCGCCAGTGGACGGGCCCAGCCGCGGGTCGTTCTGTCGCATATGCCATACGCCGAGTTTGACCACGTCCTGCGCCTGACCGTCGGCCAGCGTCCCGCTACGCCGGGCGAGTTCCAGCAGCGATAGCGCACCACTGCGCCAGATGCCGCCGAACTGCGGCGGGTTGGCCTGCCACACCCCGGCCTGCAAGGCGTAGCCGTCACCCAGATCCGTGCCGGCCATGGCCCCTACCCCCGGCGTGGGGAATGTGGCGATTTCGGCGTTGCCCGTGAGTGTGGGCACCGGGCCGAACGACGCATTTTGCAACTGACCGGCTAGGCCGACGCTGGCGAAGTAATAGTTCACGTCCATGATCCCAGCGCGGACGAAGGCTTTGCCGAAATCCTGACGGTAAGTGAACTGGTACAGCCGCAGGAAACTACCCGCCCAGTCGTTGCTCGTCGTTTGTACTGCGCCAGTTTGCGCTGGCAGGTTTCCCGTGCTGCGCAAACCCATGACACTGAATTCGAACAGGCCTCCAGCCCAGAGCCCGGCTTTGGCGGTGTCGAACTCGCCGCCGAGTTGCAGCAGCGTATCGGCGGCGGACTGTCGGCGCCGCCCTCCTGCCACCGGCGCGATGAATTCGCTGTCCCAATGGCCGGAGAACGACAAGCCGCTTTCGAACGTTTTGAACGGCGGCAGCACCGGTGCGTTGAACGGCGCAACCTGGAATTCACCGGGGTTGTCGGCCGGATTCGTCGCTGGGTCTGGCAGGGTTTGGGCGCAAATCGTCGCGCCGCTCAGCCCGAGGGCTGCGGCCAGCATGGCGAAAAAAATGCAGAGGTATCGGCGTTGCATGATCGAATATGCATTAGTCTGCGCCAGGATGACGGCGCAATGACACCGCGACAACCCGCCGCACGGCGCGAGGCCGTGACGTCACGATGATCGTTCGCGTATGAGAGCGCCCGAATCGGGCAAGCAGGGGGGTCAGCCGGCGACCCGGCCGCTGGCGAATGCCCAGGCGACGATGACCGTCAGAACGACGATGTAGATGCGCAGCCCCCAGAACAAGGCGTGCTGCCAAGGCTTGAGGTGGGTGGCGCGGCGCACCTCGGGCAAAGGCTGCAGCCAGCCTTCTTGCTGCGCAATTTGCGCCAGGCGGGCCGATTCGGCCTTGTCCGCATATCGACGTTCGACCGGAGTTTGGTGTTGCATGGTCGGTTCTCCAAAGGCGCGTCAGTTGCC
>JBFXEK010000199.1:0-4356 GCA_050180155.1 Thiomonas sp.
TTTTGCCCCGGCCTGCCCCCCGAGGGGGCGCAACAAAGCTTGGGGCGGCCCTGCGCTTTGTTGAGAGACAATACAAACCACGACCTGTTCAGCCGTCCGTGTATGTCTTCGTCTGCCGCCCCCCGCTCCGATTGGCCGCAATCGATCGTGTTGCACAAACGCTCGCGCGTGCTCGAACTCACTTACGCCGACGGTACACAATACCGTCTGCCGTATGAGTTCTTGCGGGTGTATTCGCCGTCTGCCGAAGTCCGCGGTCACGGCCCTGGACAGGAAACCCTGCAAACTGGGAAGCGTGACGTGGACATCGTCGGCATCACGCAAGTCGGGCATTACGCCATCCAACCGCAGTTTTCCGACGGTCACGACAGCGGCATCTACGGCTGGGACTATCTACACGTCCTCGGCCAGAACCAGGATGCCCTGTGGGCCGACTATCTCGCACGGCTGCAGGCTGCCGGCCTCGACCGCGATGCGCCGATGCCCGCCGGGCCCGCCTCCCACTGTTCCTCACACTGAACACCGCCATGACCGACTCCCATAGCGCCTCGACGACTCATTTCGGCTATCAACAAGTCTCCGAAGAAGAAAAAGCGGCGCGCGTGCGCGGGGTGTTCGACTCCGTCGCCCCGCGCTACGACTTGATGAACGACCTGATGAGCGCCGGGCTGCACCGCGCCTGGAAGGCGTTTACCGTTGCCGTATCGGGCGTGCGCCCCGGGCACCGCGTGCTCGACGTGGCCGCAGGCACGGGCGATTTGTCGCGCGCCTTTGCCCGCAAAGTCGGCCACGCCGGTTTGGTGGTGATGACCGACATCAACGGCGCGATGCTGCGTGCCGGGCGCGACCGCCTGCTCGACGCCGGCGTGCTCCTTCCCACGGTGTTGTGCGACGCGGAAAAACTGCCGTTCGCCGACGCACAGTTCGATTTGGTCAGCGTAGCGTTCGGCCTGCGCAATATGACGCACAAAGACCGGGCATTGCGCGAGATGCAGCGCGTGCTCAAACCGGGCGGTAAGCTGCTGGTGCTCGAATTTTCCAAACCATGGGAACCTTTGCGCGGCATTTACGACTTGTACTCCTTCCAAGTGCTGCCGCGTCTGGGCAAACTCATCGCCAAAGACGCGCAAAGCTACCAATACCTGGCCGAGTCGATCCGCATGCACCCGGACCAGCCGACGCTTGCCGGCATGATGCGCGATGCCGGGTTCGGTCACGTCGATTGGTACAACCTGAGCGCGGGCATCGTCGCGCTGCATATCGGCGAAAAATTTTGACTTCAGACAAGGCAAAACACGCCGAGTGAACTTTTGCTGCCGGCAGGTAACAAAATGTCACTTCGTTTCGCTTTTCTGGGAGCCGCATGAAAACAAATAAGTTGTTCCGCAGTGTCCTCGCCTTTGGCTTGATGCTCACCTTGGCGCTGGGCGCCATCGACGCGCACGCCAAGCGCATGGGCGGTGGCAAGAGCATCGGTCGGCAAAACAGCGCGATCACGCAACGCGAGGCCACACCGCCGCAACAGGCCGCGCCGACTGCGGCGCGGCAACCCCAGCCTGCGGCTCCCGCGCCGGCCAAGCAACCCAGCCGCTGGGGTGGCATTTTGGGCGGGCTGGCCGCCGGGCTGGGTCTGGCCGCGCTGTTTCACGCCTTGGGTTTCGGCGGCGCGCTCGCTTCTTTCCTCGGCTCGGCGCTGATGATCGGTCTGCTGGCGCTCGCCGCGTTCTGGGTCGTCAGCCTGCTGCGGCGGAAATCGGCGGCCAAACCCGAGCCGCTGCGTTACGCCGGCGCGCCGCAAGGCTATGGTCAGTCGCCACTCGGAGCCGAGGCGCAACTTCCGGCGCAGTGGGCGCCGAATACGGCCACGCCGGCGGTCGGCGCTGCGGGGACTTCGCGCATTCCCGCCGACTTCGACCAGCAGAGCTTTCTCGCCAGCGCCAAGCAACACTACGTGCGCTTGCAGCAGGCTTGGGATGCTGCCGACCTGGGCAGTCTCAAAACCTTCACCACGCCAGAAATGTTCGAGGCGCTGGCCGAACAACTGCGGCAACGTGGCACGGAACCGAACAAGACCGAGGTCGTCACGCTCGACGCCACGCTGCTCGACCTGGAGCAGACCGCTGGCGAATACGTCGCCAGCGTCGAATTCTCCGGCCTGGTGCGCGAGCAAACCTGGGGCGGCGCCAGCCCGGTACGCGAGGTGTGGAACCTAGTCAAGCCGCGCGATGGTTCAAGCGGCTGGCTGCTCGCCGGGATTCAACAACTGGGCTGAACTCGCCTTGCCATGCCGCCGGGCACCGCCCGGATGACGCCGCAGTCGCCGCCAGCGCTGCGGCGTTTTTCATGCAAAAGCGGGCGATAGAATGGCCGTGCCCATGAAGCCTTCCTTCCCCGCCCCAGACGCCCAATCGTTGCTGCTCTGGCTGCAAACCGGGTTGTTTGCGGCAATCAACCATGTTCTTGCCAGCGACCCCGAAGCCCCCGCACGGCTGCGCCCGCACGGCGGCAAAACCGTGGTGCTCAGCGCGTTCGGCATCGACTTGCCGCTCCAGGTCCAAGCGCACGGCCTGCTGCGCGCCGCGGACGCAGCCGTGGTCGGCGCCGACGACGCCGACCTGCACATTACCTTGGAGAGCCAGGCGTTGCGCGAGGCCATTGCCAAACGGGCGCCGCTGAGTTTGTCCGCCGCGCGGGTGCGCGGTGACGCCGAACTGGCGCAGACCGTGTCGTGGTTGCTGGCCCATGTGCGCTGGGACGTGGAAGACGATTTGGCGCAGTTCACCGGGGACGTGGCCGCGCACCGCCTGGTACAAGCTGCGCGCACGGCAGTGGCGCAGGGCCGGCAAGCATGGGAACGCTCGGCCGACCGCGCGCGCGATTGGTTCGCCAGCGGCGCGCACGGCTTGGTCAACCGCCACGAGCTGGCTCAGTTCAGCGACGCCGTGCGCGAGCTGCGCGACAGCGCTGCTCGCCTGGACAAACACCTTGCCGTGCTGCGGCAACAGCTCGATCGCAAAGGTCTGTGACCGCCATGCGCCGGCTGCTGCGACTACTGAAAATCGCCTCGATCGTCTTCCGCTACGGGTTGGACGAAATCGTCCTGTCGGGGTTTCGCCACCCTTGGCTGCGGCGGCTCAGCCGCGTGCTCACCTTCGGCCGACCTCTGGCCCGTCCGCGCGGCGAGCGGCTGCGTCTGGCGCTGGAAAGCCTGGGGCCGATTTTTGTCAAATTCGGCCAAGTCCTGTCCACCCGCCGCGATCTGCTGCCGCCGGACATCGCCGACGAACTCGCCAAGCTGCAGGACAAAGTCCCGCCGTTCGACTCCACCGTGGCCGTGACCATCGTCGAACGCGCTCTTGGCAAACCCATCGACGCGCTGTTTGCCAGCTTCGAGCGCAAACCCGTGGCCAGCGCGTCGATTGCGCAGGTGCATTTCGCCACGCTGCCCGCCGCGCAGGGTGGCGCCGAAGTCGCGGTGAAGGTGCTGCGCCCGGGGATGCACAAAATCATCGAAGAAGATCTGGCGCTGATGCACACCATGGCCGCGCTGATCGACCGGTTTTGGCGCGAAGGGCGGCGGCTCAAACCGCGCGAAGTCGTCGCCGAATTCGACAAATACCTGCACGACGAGCTCGACCTCACACGAGAGGCGGCCAACGGCGCGCAATTGCGCCGCAATATGGCGTCGCTCGATCTGGTGCTCATTCCGGAAATGTATTGGGATTTGTGCCGCAGCAACGTCATCGTCATGCAGCGCATGCACGGCGTGCCGATCGGCCATCTCGACGTGCTACGCGCCGCCGGTGTGGACTTCAAACAGCTCGCCAAGGCCGGGGTGGACATTTTTTTCACCCAGGTGTTCCGCGATGGCTTTTTCCACGCCGACATGCATCCGGGCAATATCATGGTCAGTCTGCAGCCGGAGACTTTCGGCCGCTACATCGCGCTGGACTTCGGCATCGTTGGCACGCTGTCGGACTTCGACAAAGATTATCTGGCGCAAAATTTCATCGCTTTTTTCCGCCGCGATTACAAGCGCGTGGCCGAATTGCACGTCGAATCCGGCTGGGTGCCGGCCGACGCCCGCATCGACGAGCTCGAAGCCGCGGTGCGCAGCGTGTGCGAGCCGCAGTTCGCCCGGCCGCTGAAGGATATTTCGCTCGGTCAAGTGCTGATGCGGCTGTTCCAGGTGTCGCGCCGGTTCAAGGTGGAAATCCAGCCGCAATTGGTGCTGCTGCAAAAAACCCTGCTCAACATCGAGGGCCTGGGCCGGCAGCTCGACCCCGATCTCGACCTGTGGACCACGGCGCAGCCGTTTCTGGAAATATGGATGAAAAGCCAGGTCGGCTGGCCGGC
>JBFXEK010000200.1:0-4346 GCA_050180155.1 Thiomonas sp.
GGCGCCGACGAAAATGATCAGTCCGCGCTTGTGCATCGCCAGGGTCTTGAGCACCTGCGGCAGCCCCAGCGCGTCGATCGACGGCAGTTCCTGCGGAATCTGCCGCAGCACGATGCCCACCTTGCCCTGCTGCAAGAACGCGTTGCAGCGAAACCGCGACAGCCCCGTCGGGGAAATGGCGAAATTGCACTCCTTGGTGCGCTCGAACTCGGCAGACTGCTTGTCGTTCATGATCGACCGCGCCAGCGCCAGGGTGTGCTGCGCGGTCAGCGGCTGCGACGACAGCTTGGTCACCACGCCGTCGACCTTGATCGCCGGCGGAAAGTCCGCCGTGAGGAACAGGTCCGAGCCGCCACGGCTGATCATCAGCTTGAGCAGGTCGTTGATGAATTTGCTTGCCTGGTCACGATCCATACCGCCTCCTGCTTTGCCGTGTGAAAGCCATCAGCCCCCCGGCGTGGTCGCGGCCACGCGCGCGCTGAGCTTGCGCAACCGCAGCGACAGCCGCCGCGCCAGCGAACCGATCAGGCGGCACGCCGCCGCCGGGTCTTGCGCGATCATGCGGTCGAGGTCGGCGGCTTCGAGCACGGCGATTTCGCTGTCGGTCAGCGTGGTGCAGTACGACCAGCGCGGCGCGGCGTCGACCAGCGACATCTCCCCGAGCATGCTGCCGGCGCGCACTTCGGTCAGCCGCAGCCGGTCGCCCCACGGCTGCAGCCGGTCCACGGCCACCGCGCCGCGCAGCAGCACCAGCATGAAGCTGCCCGTTTCGCCCTGGGTGATCAGGTCGGCGCCCGATTTGACGGTGTAGTAATGGAAATACTTGGCGCAGCGCTCGCGGTCGGCCTCGGTCAGCCCGGCCATGTATTTGTCCTGCTGCCATAGTTCGAGCAACCGCTGCGCCCCGGCGCTGCGCGACAACTTGGCCGCGCCGACCTCGGCAGCGCGCTGCGACCAGCCGACCACCGCATCCAGGCTGGCGACTTCGGCGTCGTGAAACCCGGTGGTGAAAAACTGCGATTCGGGCGCGTCTTCGACCGCATCTTTGCGTCCGGCGCCGAGAATTTTGTCAAACAGTTTCATCGCAATGCCCAAAAGACGAGGGGGTGGCGCAGCAGGCGGCGGCGCGGTGTCAGGCGCCGGGGAAGTTTTCCGGCTGCTTGGCCTTGGTGCGCGCTTCGGCCGCGGAAATGAGGTTGCGCTTGACCAGATCGGCCAGGTTCTGGTCGAGCGTCTGCATGCCGTAGGCCTGGCTGGTCTGGATCATCGAATACATTTGCGCCACTTTGTTTTCGCGGATGAGGTTGCGGATCGCCGGCGTGCCGATCATGATTTCGTGCGCCGCCACCCGGCCCGAGCCGTCTTTTTTCTTGCATAGCGTCTGCGAAATCACCCCCACCAGCGCCTCGGACAACATCGCCCGCACCATTTCCTTTTCTTCCGCCGGGAACACGTCGACGATGCGGTCGATGGTCTTGGGCGCCGACGAGGTGTGCAGCGTGGCAAACACCAGGTGCCCGGTTTCGGAGGCCGTGAGCGCCAGACGGATGGTTTCCAGATCGCGCATCTCGCCCACCAGGATCGCGTCCGGGTCTTCGCGCAGCGCCGAGCGCAGCGCGTTGGAAAAGCTCAGCGTATGCGGCCCGACCTCGCGCTGGTTGATCAGCGATTTTTTCGACTGATGGACGAACTCGATCGGGTCTTCGATGGTGAGGATGTGGCCGTACTCCGACTCGTTGTAATGGTTGATCATCGCCGCCAGGGTGGTGGACTTGCCCGACCCGGTCGGCCCGGTGACCAGCACCAGCCCGCGCGGCTTGAGCGCCAGCTCGGCGAACACCTTGGGCGCGTTGAGATCTTCGAGCGTGAGCACCTTGCTCGGAATGGTGCGGAACACCGCGCCGGCACCGCGCGACTGGTTGAAGGCGTTGACGCGAAACCGCGCCAGCGACGGAATCTCGAAGGAAAAATCGACTTCGAGAAATTCCTCGTAGTGCTTGCGCTGCGCGTCGCTCATGATGTCGTACACCATGGCGTGCACCGCCTTGTGATCGAGCGGCTCGACGTTGATGCGCCGCACGTCGCCGTGCACCCGGATCATCGGCGGCAGGCCGGCCGACAAATGCAGATCGGACGCGTCGTTCTTGACGCTGAAAGCGAGCAGTTGTGTGATGTCCAAGCGATGTCTCCCCCGAGCACGCGTTTGATTTCGACTATCTTAAAGTGAGAACGGCAGTTTTCCGCGATTCACCCCGCGCTGCCGCGAAATTTTGTTGCATTCTTTCCGCCATTGCGCTTGTCCATGCCGCTGAACGACTCTTACTCCACGGTGCTCCAGCGCATCGCCCGCGCCGCGCAGCGTGCCGGCCGCGATCCGCGATCGGTCACCCTGCTGGCCGTGTCCAAAACCTTTGGTGCCGCGCAGGTTGCCGCCGTCGCCGCGCTCGGCCAAATCGATTTCGGCGAAAACTACGTGCAGGAGGCGGTGGACAAAATCGCCGCGCTGCGCTCGGCTTGGCCGGCGCTGCGTTGGCATTTCATCGGCCCGCTGCAAAGCAATAAAACCCGCGACGTCGCCGCGCAGTTCGACTGGGTGCACAGCGTCGACCGGCTGAAAATCGCCCAGCGCCTGAGCGACCAGCGCCCGCAGCATCTGCCGCCGCTGCAAGTGTGCATCCAGGTGAACATCGACGGCGAGGCGAGCAAAAGCGGCGCGCCGCCCGAACAGGCCGGAGAACTCGCCGCGGCCGTCGCCCGGCTGCCGCGGCTGGAGTTGCGCGGGCTGATGGCCATTCCCGCGCCGCGCGACGGCCTGCACGCGCAGCGCCAGCCGTTCGCCCGGCTGCGCGCGCTGCGCGACGCCATCGCCGCCGCGCACGGCTTGGCGCTGCCCGCCCTGTCGATGGGCATGAGCGCCGACCTCGAAGCCGCCATTCTGGAAGGCGCGACCATCGTGCGCGTCGGCTCGGCGATTTTCGGCCAGCGCCACAGGCCGCTGACCGCGCAGGAGGCCGGGTGATGACGTGCAAACGCGCCCGCGTGCGCGGCCGGGTGCAGGGCGTGGCGTTTCGCGCCCACACCCGCGAACAGGCGCTGCGGCTGGGGCTGCGCGGCTACGCGCGCAACCTGCCGGACGGCACGGTGGAGGTGCTGGTCTGCGGGCCGCAACGAGACGTCGATGCGCTGCTGCGCTGGCTGTGGCAGGGGTCGCCGGCGGCGCGGGTCGATGCGGTCACGGTCGAAGACGCGGCAGACGCCGACTGCGGCAACGGCTTTGCCGTGGGCTGATCCCCGCAGCCGCTCAAGCCGCGGCGATGCGGCGCAGGTCGGGCAGCGGCGCGCCGCTTTGCGCCAGCCGCGCCGCGCGCTGTTGCGCGGTGACGGTGTCGAGCGCGGCCAGTTCGTCGATCAGCCGCTGCCACACCGCGGGTTGCTGCGGCAGCGTGGCGCAGTACAGCAAGCACGCGCCGCGCTGCACGGCGAGCACCGGAAAATTCTCCGGCTCCCAGTCGCCGAGCTGGTCGGCGCAGTCTTCCACGTCCACCCAGAGGAACGTCGCCGCCGGGAGCTGCGCAGCCAGCGCGTCGAACTGCGGCCGCCACTGCCGGCAAACGCCGCACCACTGCGCGCACAGGCAGGCAACATAAAGCGGCTCATCCATCGCATGCTCGCGTCGGGCGCTTCAGCGCAGCGGCTTGAAGCGCAGACGCTGCGGCCGCGCGCCCTCTTCGCCCAGCCGGCGCTTTTTGTCTTCCTCGTATTCCTGGAAGTTGCCGGCGAAAAACGTCCACTGCGAGTCGCCCTCGGCGGCGAGGATGTGGGTGGCGATACGGTCGAGGAACCAGCGGTCGTGGCTGGACACCAGCACACAGCCGGCGAACTCCAGCAGCGCGTCTTCCAGCGCACGCAGGGTTTCGACGTCGAGGTCGTTGCTCGGCTCGTCGAGCAGCAGCACATTGCCGCCGGAAATCAGCGTCTTGGCCAGATGCAGCCGGCCACGCTCGCCGCCAGAGAGCTTGCCGACGATTTTCTGCTGGTCGGCGCCCTTGAAGTTGAAGCGCCCGCAATAGGCGCGCGACGGAATCTGGAACTTGCCGACGTTGAGGATGTCCAGCCCGCCTGAAATCGCCTCCCACACGGTTTTGTCGTCGGGCAGGTTTTCGCGGCTCTGGTCTTCGTACACCAGCTTGACGGTCGAGCCGATGACGATGTCGCCGGCATCAGGCTTGTCCTGCCCGGCGATCATGCGAAACAGCGTGGACTTGCCCGCGCCGTTGGGGCCGATGACCCCGACGATGGCCCCGGGCGGCACCTTGAAGCTGAGGTTCTCGATCAGCAGCCGGTCG
>JBFXEK010000201.1:0-4343 GCA_050180155.1 Thiomonas sp.
GTGCACAGCGTCACGACCGACGACCGCTCCAAGCTGAAGAACCTCGACCGCGACCTGAAAAACGTGGTGTTCGGGCAGGAAGCCGCAATCGACGCATTGGCCGCGGCGATCAAAATGGCGCGATCCGGGCTGGGCAAGCCCGACAAACCGATCGGCGCTTTTCTGTTCAGCGGCCCGACCGGAGTCGGCAAGACTGAGGTTGCGCGGCAGCTCGCGTTCACCCTGGGCGTCGAACTCATCCGGTTCGACATGTCCGAATACATGGAGCGGCACACCGTGTCGCGGCTGATCGGCGCGCCGCCGGGCTACGTCGGCTTCGACCAGGGCGGGCTGCTGACCGAGGCGGTGACGAAAAAACCGCACGCCGTGCTGCTGCTCGACGAAATCGAAAAAGCGCACCCGGACGTGTTCAATGTGCTGCTGCAGGTGATGGACAGCGGTACGCTCACCGACAACAACGGGCGCAAGGCGGATTTTCGTAACGTCATTCTCATCATGACGACGAATGCCGGGGCGGAAACCATGCAGAAATCGACCATCGGCTTCACCACCAAGCGCGAGCAGGGCGACGAGATGGCCGACATCAAGCGGCTGTTCTCGCCCGAGTTCCGCAACCGGCTCGATGCCATCATCAGCTTCAAACCGCTCGACGAAGCAGTGATCCTGCGCGTGGTCGACAAATTCCTGCTGCAGCTCGAAGCCCAGCTTGCCGAGAAGAAGGTGGACATCTCCTTCTCCGACGCGCTGCGCAAATATCTGGCCAAGGCCGGGTTCGACCCGCTGATGGGCGCGCGGCCGATGCAGCGGCTGATCCAGGACACGCTGCGCCGGGCGCTGGCCGACGAGCTGCTGTTCGGCCGCCTGGTCGACGGCGGCCGCGTGTCGGTGGATATCGACGAAACCGCGGCGGAAAAAGACCGCATCAAGCTCGACATCTCCGCGCCGGAGCCTCGGCCGCGCAAAAAAGAAGCCGAAGACGCCGCGGCCTGAACAACGCGCTGCCGCCGGCTCGATACGCCCCGCATTGCGGGGCGTTTTTGCTTGGTACCCTGTGCCGGCGTGGTTTTTGCAAGATCAGCCCGCGCAACGCCGCCCCATCGCGGGCGGTCGCTGCCGTGCATCCTTTTTCACCTGTATTCGTCTTCACTGGCAGACCGCAGCGTTCCGTCTTCGTGCAAAGGAAACCCTCTCTCATGAACACTCAAGTCCAACCTTCGGCCGTCCGTGCGACGGCTCCCGCGGCCTGGCGCGCCTGGGTGCTGCCAGTGTTGTATGTGCTCGGCTGGTTCGCGCTCTACAGCCAATTGGAGCCCGCCACCGACGCCTTCATGCGCTGGCTGGCTGCGGCCACCGGCATGGCGCCGAGTAGCCATCTGTACGGCGCGGTGAGCTTTTTCACCTTTGAAGTCCCTAAGGTATTGATGTTGCTGGCGCTGATCGTGTTCGTCGTCGGCGTCATCCAGACCTTTTTCACCCCGGAGCGCACCCGCGCCATCCTCGCCGGCAAGCGCCAAGGCGTGGGCAATGTGCTGGCGGCCACGTTGGGCATCGTCACGCCGTTTTGCTCGTGCTCGGCGGTGCCCTTGTTCATCGGCTTTCTCACCGCAGGCGTGCCGCTGGGGGTGACGTTCTCCTTCCTGGTGTCGGCGCCGATGGTCAACGAGGTGGCGTTGGCGCTGTTGTTCGGCATGTTCGGCTGGAAGATCGCCGCGCTCTACCTCGGTCTCGGCCTGGCGGTGGCCATCGTCGCTGGCGCGGTGATCGGGCGCATGAACCCGGTCAACCTCGTCGAGCCGTGGGTGTTCGACATTCCCGCGGTGCACGGCGAGGACGGTGGCATGAGTTGGCAGGCGCGGTTCGCGCAGGGCTGGAAGCATGTGCGCGACATCGTGCTCAAGGTCGCGCCCTACATCGTCGCCGGCGTCGGCGTGGGCGCGTGGATCCACGGCTACGTGCCGCAGGACTTCATGGCGCACCTCATGGGCAAGAGCGCGTGGTGGTCGGTGCCGCTGGCCGTGCTGATCGGCGTGCCGATGTATTCCAACGCCGCCGGGATCATCCCGGTGGTGCAGGCGCTGCTGGGCAAGGGCGCGGCGCTGGGCACGACGCTGGCGTTCATGATGGCCGTCACCGCCTTGTCCTTCCCCGAGTTCATGATTCTGAAAAAAGTGATGAAGCCCAAGCTGATCGCGCTGTTCGCCGGCGTGGTCGCGGTTGGCATCATCTTCGTCGGCTACGTATTCAACGCGGTGATGTGACGCTTTTCACATCGATTTTCATGCTCCTGATTAAGCGCAGAGCCGCCCCAACTTTCCTTTGCCCGCTCGGTGGGAGAGGGGTGGGGT
The DNA here is from genome assembly GCA_050180155.1 of Thiomonas sp. Lineage (GTDB taxonomy): Bacteria > Pseudomonadota > Gammaproteobacteria > Burkholderiales > Burkholderiaceae_C > Thiomonas. The sequence goes on from JBFXEK010000201.1 coordinate 2,346, forward strand.
GGAGAGTGTCCGACCCTGGGAGCGATCAACACTCGAGGAGACTTGTATGACCGTCAATCGCATGGTGAGCATCATGGCCGGCTTCATGGTGCTGCTCAGCCTGGTGCTGGCGCAGATCACCCATCAAATCGACCTGTTTCACCCCACCTGGCTGTGGCTGGCGGCCTTTGTCGGCCTCAACCTGTTCCAGATGGGTTTCACCGGCTTTTGTCCGGCGGCCAAGGTGTTCAAGGCACTGGGCATCAAGGAAGCGACCAACGCCTGCGGCACCAGCGCCTCGGGCAAGAACTGCTGCTGATTCTTTTTCCGTTTTCTTCCAAGGAGTTCACATCATGACCATCCCGACAATGCCATCTGCCCAGGATCTGCTCGCCAAGATGCGCGCCGGCATGGGGCGTGTGCCTGCCGCGATCGAGAAATCCACCATCGTCGACGACGGGCTGATCCAGGAACACATGCGTTCGCGCCTGTACGCCATGCCCGAAGGCGGCGCGCTCGACGAGCAGACCCGCACGCTCATCTATCTGGCCGCGGCGCTGGCCGGTTCCAGCCCGGCGTGCGTGCGGGCGATGGCCGACAAAGTGGTGCAGCAAGGCATCCCCAAGGCCAAGGTGCTGGAGACGGTGCACATCGCGCGCTTTGCCATGGCCACCAAGATCATCGGCGATGCCGAGCCGGTATTCGATGTGCTGATCGGCGCGCAACGCTGATTCCCCCCACTGAGGAGATTCTGCAATGACGGCCCCGAACCTCAGCCGAGCTGCAGGATCTGCACCGGCCCGCCGAGTTGCGCCTGCAAAAACTGCTGCAGTAGGTGGATGGCGCCGTCATGCTCCATGGCTACGTGCCGCAGGACTTCATGGCGCACCTCAGGGGCAAGAGCGCGTGGTGGTCGGTGCCGCTGGCCGTGCTCATCGGCGTGCCGATGTATTCCAACGCCGCCGGGATCATCCCGGTGGTGCAGGCGCTGCTGGGCAAGGGCGCGGCGCTGGGCACGACGCTGGCGTTCATGATGGCCGTCACCGCCTTGTCCTTGCCCGAGTTCATGATTCTGAAAAAAGTGATGAAGCCCAGGCTGATCGCGCCGTTCGCCGGCGTGGTCGCGGCGGGCATCGTCTTCGTCGGCTATGTATTCAACGCGGTGATGTGACCGCATTTTCTTAAGGAGATGACATGCTCGATATCAAAATCCTCGGCACCGGCTGTGCCAACTGCAAGACCACGCAAAAACTGGTCGAAGAAGTCGTCAAGGCCAAGGGCGTGCAAGCGCAAGTGAGCAAGGTCGAGGACATTGCCTCGATCATGCAGTACGGGGTGATGAGCACCCCGGGCGTGGTGATCGACGGCAAAGTGGTGCACTCGGGCGGCATCCCGACCCGTGCGCAGGTCGAGAGCTGGGTGGGAGCGTGAGCATGCAGATCAAACCCATTTCCGCCGCAGCCCTGCTCACCACTGCCGCGCTGCTCTCGCCAGGGGCGCAAGCGGCCGACTCGGCCACCTGGACGCAGAAAATCATCACCCCCGAAACCGCGCTCAAAGCAGCGCAGGCGGCGCAGGCCGAATGCGTCAAGCGCGGCTGGCAGGTCGCGGTGGCCGTGACCGACCCGGCCGGGCTGCCGTTGGTGGTGCTGCGTGACCGCTACGCCGGCTGGCACACGCTGGCCGCGGCCGAAGGCAAGGCGCGCACCGCGGCAAGCTGGCGCGATGCCACCAGCGCGGTGGCCGCGCGCGTCAACAAGCCGGATTCGGCCGAGCAGGCGATCAAAAACCTGCCGGGTGTGGTGATGATCGGCGGCGGGCTGCCGATCGACGCCGCCGGGCAGATGGTCGGCGCCATCGGCGTATCCGGCGCCCCCGGCGGCGACAACGACGACGTCTGCGCCAAGGCCGGCATCGCTGCGATCGAGGGCGACCTGGCGTTCTGACATCGCACGGCGTTCGGCATGACCCGTTGCGCGCAATGATCGAGCGGACGGCGCTGCAGATTTGAGCGAGATG
>JBFXEK010000202.1:0-4337 GCA_050180155.1 Thiomonas sp.
GTAGCGCAGCGCGCTGTCCGACTCGCTGGAGCGCAACTCGTGCAGCCGCCGCCTGAGCGCCCCCATGACGCGCACACGGGACAATTTGCGCTCGCCGTCCAGTTGCTTGAAATAGTGATAGAAGAGCTTGTAATGCTGCACCTCGTCGACGCGGATGCGCTCTGTCAGGTCGCTGAGTACCGGCTCGTTGGTCAAGTCGCGCAGCGTCTGGTAATAGGTCGAGGTGCCGGTTTCGACCACGCAGCGCGCCACCAGCTCCAGCGCACGGTCTTCTTCGAGTTCCTCGACGGTGCACAGCCGCGAATACTCGGCAAAAAACGCGGCGTAGGCGCTGTCCCAGTCGAACTCGGGCCAGACGGTCTGCACGTAGGTGCGCAGCGCACGGCCGTGCTGCAATTCCTCCGGCTCCCACTGACCTTGCAGCCAGTCGGCGATCTGCGGGTAGGCGGTGAAGTGCTCGACCAGGTTGCGGGTATAGGTGTCCGAACCCGACTCGATGAACGACGCGCTCACCAGCAGGTAAAACAGGTCTTCGTTGTCATGGACATCGCCGATGCGGATGCGCGAGAAGTCGATCCAGTCCAACGTCCAGTGCGCCTTGGTTCCCGGTTTGCGTTGCGGGGTGTCGGGCGTTGCAGAAAAAGCGGAAAAGGTCTGGGTATCCATCTTTGATGTGCATGCCGTGGTCACAACCCAAGATTAGACTGAAAAATCTGCGTCATGCTCGGTCTTGGCGGGGCGAATCCGCCTAAACTTGTCACAAAGCATGACACCGTATCGTTGGAGGAAAGGCATCATGATGATGTACCGCAAATCGTTTGCCATAGCCGCGTCCGGCGCGTTGTTGGCGGTCGCCTTGGGTGGCTGCGCCAATATGACCGAATCACAGAAAAGCACGGCGCAGGGCGCGGGAATCGGCGCGGCCGCGGGTGCGGTCATCGGCGCACTGACGGCAGGCGGCAACACTGGCAAGAGCGCGCTCACCGGCGCTGCCGCCGGCGCCGCGGTTGGCGCTCTGGGCGGGTATTTGTGGAACCAGCATCTGGAGCAACAAAAGCAGCAACTCCAGGCCCAGGCGCAGGCCTCGGGCACCGGGGTACAGGTGACGCAGACGCAAGACAACCGGCTGAAAATCAACGTCCCGGCCGACGCCGGATTCGCCACCGGCAGCGCGTATCTCAATACGCGCATGTACCCGATCCTGGAAAACCTTGCCACCGGCCTGATCCAGCATCCGGAAGAAAGCGTGCAGGTATTCGGCTATACCGACAGCACCGGCAGCGACGCGATCAACTACCCGCTATCGGAAAACCGTGCGTTGACGGTGAAAAATTTTCTGGTGTCGCGCGGCGTGGCGCCGCAGCGCATCACCACGCAAGGGCTGGGGCCGCAAAACCCGGTGGCGAGCAACGCCACGCCGGAGGGCCGGGCGGCCAACCGCCGGGTGGAAATTTACATCTCGGTTCCGGCCAAACGCTGACGGCCGTCGGCTTGCCCGGCTGCTGGCAGCGCTGGGCACGCCGCGCCGTGGGGCTGGCGGCGGGGGCTGGATGCCCGGATTGGCCTGTTTTCGCTCAGCATGAGCCTCGGCCGGTCGCCGCGGTCGCGAGTGGGGGACGCACCGGGCGGCGGCTCGCCCTGCGCTCAAAACATGATGCGCAGCCAGGTTTGCCCCCCTCCCTACAATAGCGCTTTGCCCATGCGGTCCATCGCCGACCGTGGTTCCCGATGAACGCCCCCGTTTCCCCTGTCCCTCACTTGCAGGCGGCGCTGCCGACCGGCGCAGACGATGCGCCGACGCGGTTGCGCGAAATCCCCTATAACTACACGTCGTTTTCCGACCGCGAAGTGGTCATTCGCCTGTTGGGCGAGCAGGCGTGGGACTGGCTCAACCAACTGCGGCAGGAACGACGCACCGGGCGCTCGGCACGCATGCTGTACGAAGTGCTCGGCGACATCTGGGTGGTGCAGCGCAACCCGTTTTTGCAGGACGATTTGCTGCAAAGCCGCAAGCGCCGTGCCGCGTTGATCGGCGCCCTCGAACACCGCCTGCGCGAAATCGACCGGCGGCGCAGCGCCAGCGCGCAAGGCGACGCGGCCGATGCGCAACGCGACGCCCTGGTGCGGCAATTGCTCGACACGGCACGAGGCGCGGTGGCGGCGTTTGCCGCCTGGTTCGACGAGGCCGCGGCGCTACGACAGCGTGCGCGCAAGGTGCTGGGACGGCATAGCGCGCAGCACGCCATCCGCTTCGACGGCATGGCGCGGGTCAGCCACGTGACCGACGCGACCGACTGGCGGGTGGAGTACCCGTTCGTCGTGCTCTGCCCGGACAGCGAGGAGGAGATCGCCGGGCTGGTGCAAGGGTGTATCGAACTCGGGCTGACCATCATCCCGCGTGGCGGTGGCACGGGATATACCGGCGGCGCGGTGCCGCTGGTGTGGAAAAGCGCGGTGATCAACACGGAAAAGCTGGACCGCATCGGGCCGGTGGAATACATCGAGCTGCCCGGTGTGCCGCATCCGGTGCCGACCATCCTCACTCCGGCGGGCGTGGTGACGCAGCGCGTGGCCGATGCCGCCGAGGCCGCAGGTCTGGTGTTCGCCGTCGACCCCACTTCGGCCGATGCGTCGTGCGTCGGCGGCAATGTGGCGATGAACGCCGGCGGTAAAAAAGCGGTGTTGTGGGGCACGGCGATCGACAACCTGGCGTGGTGGCGCATGGTCGATGCGCAGGGCCGCTGGGTCGAAGTACAACGGCTGCAGCACAACCTAGGCAAGATCCACGACGTCGACGTGGCGCGGTTCGACATCCGCACCTTTGCCGCCGACGGCAGCACGCTGCTCGATTCGCGCGTACTCGAAATCCCCGGCGCGCAGTTTCGCAAAGCCGGTCTGGGCAAGGATGTGACCGACAAATTTCTCGCCGGCCTGCCCGGCGTGCAAAAAGAGGGTTGCGACGGCATCATCACCAGCGCGCGCTGGGTGCTGCACCGCATGCCGCCGCACATTCGCACCGTTTGCCTGGAGTTTTTCGGTCAGGCGCGCGAAGCGATTCCGAGCATTGTCGAAATCAAAAACTATTTGGCGTCGCGCCCAGGCGGGGCGATTCTGGCCGGCCTCGAACACCTCGATGACCATTACCTCAAGGCCGTCGGCTACGCCACTAAGAGCCGCCGTGGCAGCCTGCCGAAAATGGTATTGCTCGGTGACATCGTCGGCGACGACGAGGCCGCCGTGGCCCGCGCCGCAGCCGAAGTCGTGCGCATTGCCAACGCGCGCGTCGGCGAGGGTTTCATCGCCGTCAGCGCCGAAGCGCGCAAGACATTCTGGCTCGACCGCAAACGCACCGCGGCGATCGCCCGCCACACCAATGCGTTCAAAATCAACGAAGACGTGGTGATTCCGCTCGAACGCATGGGCGAATACGTCGACGGCGTCGAGCGCATCAACATCGAGCTGTCGCTGAAAAACAAGCTGGCGCTGCTGGCCGAAATCGATCGCCTGCTGCGCGGCACCTTGCCGCTGGCGCGCAACGAGGAACTGGCCGAGGGCGAAGCCGCGCTATCGGCAGAAGAGCTCCAGGCCAAGCGCGCGCAGGCGCTGGAACTGGTGGCGCAGGTGCACGCGCGCTGGTCGTTCTACCTCGACCGGCTCGACACCCGACTGGCGGCGTTGCCGGCCGATGGCGTGGCGCTGTCGCCGGCGCTGCTGGCCTTGCCGCCGCAAACCGCCGCCGACGACGGCCGCACGCTGTTTCACCTGCTGCAAGACCACAGCGTGCGCGCCTCATGGAAGGCCGAGGTGCGCAAACCGCTGGCCGCGCTGTTTTCCGGCGGCTTGTTCGAACCGCTGCGCCGCAGCCTCGACGCCGCGCACCAGCGCGTGCTCAAGAGTCGTTGCTGGGTGGCGCTGCACATGCATGCTGGCGACGGCAATGTGCACACCAATATTCCGGTGAACTCGGACGATTACCTCATGCTGCAGCAAGCGCACGACGCCGTGGCGCGCATCATGCACTTGGCGCGCAGCTTGGGCGGGGTGATTTCCGGCGAGCACGGCATCGGTATTACCAAACTCGAATTCCTCAGCGACGAGGAAATCGGCGCCTTCCGCGACTACAAGCGGCAGATCGACCCCGAAGGCCACTTCAACAAGGGCAAATTGATGGCCGACCCGGCGCTGCCCGCCGACTTGCGCAACGCCTATACCCCGAGTTTCAACCTCATGGGGTACGAGTCGATTTTGATGCAGCAAAGCGACATCGGCGCGATCAGCGCGTCGGTGAAGGACTGCTTGCGCTGCGGCAAGTGCAAGAGCGTGTGCGCCACGCATGT
>JBFXEK010000203.1:0-4333 GCA_050180155.1 Thiomonas sp.
GATGTATTACTCACCCGTTCGCCACTCGCCGCCAGGTTGCCCCGCGCTGCCGTTCGACTTGCATGTGTAAAGCATGCCGCTAGCGTTCAATCTGAGCCAGGATCAAACTCTATAGTTCGATCTTTTTGCATTGCGAACAATGCATACTCAAGGAATTACGGAAAATTTCCGTACTTCATTTGAGCGTTTGGTTTTTTAGTATCGAGCCAAACGCCCACGCTTATCGGTTGTTGTTTCTTAATGAGCTCGCCGTTTTGGCGTTGCTGCGTAAGCAGCGAAGATTTGAATTATTGCACTAATTTTATTTCCGAGTCAAGCGAAAGGTTTTTATCTTTTCTCTTGATTCGCTTCGCCGCGTAAGCAGCGAAAATTTGAATTATTGCACTAATTCGATTTGCGAGTCAAGCGTCGTTTTGCAAACTTGTTTGACCCGGCGCGCCGCTCAGAAAGCGGCAAAAAGAAAATTATGCATGACCACATCATTGCCGTCAAGTCTTTTTTGCTGCGGCTCCTCCACCCTTCCACATTCGCCATGACCATGGCCGCTGGCTGATCGGCAAACGCCACCGACGGATGCGATCTTCGGCAGGGGCGCAGCTCGCGGACGGGGCGCGGTTTACTTCACCAGCCCACGCCGCACCGCCTCGAGCGCAGCTTCGGCTCGGGACGAGATGTTGAGTTTGCGGTAGATTTGTTTGACGTAATCCGCAACGGTATGGCGTGACAAGCCCAGCTGAACGGCGATCTCCGGCAAGGTGTAGCCTTTGCCGACGAGTTGCAGCACCTCGCTTTCGCGTTCGGTCAGGGCGATCTGTTCCCCGCTTGAGCTGGATGTGGCGGTCGGGCCGCCGGAGTGGAGGTGAGCAAAATGTTGCACCATCCGCCTGGCAATACTCGGCGACAGCGGCGGCTCGCCGTCCTGGATGCGTCGCAGTTGGGCACGCAGCTCGACCTTGGGGCGGTCTTTGAGCAAATAGCCAAAGGCGCCGGCCTGCAGCGCGGGAAACAAGTGATCGTCGTCGTCAAAAATGGTGACGACCACCGACAGCGCTTGCGGCCGGATTTCCGCCAGCGCACGAATGAGTTCGATCCCGCTGGCGTCGGGCAAGCCCAAATCGACCAACAGCAGATCGACCGGCTCGTGCTGCAAAATTTGCATGGCGTCGGCCATGCGTCCGGCCTCGAAAATTTTCGCTCCGGGGTAGTTCTCCCGCAGCAGGTCGACAAAGCCGGCGCGCACGGCGGGGAGGTCGTCAACGACCAGGGCGCATTGCATGGTACTCATGAGCTTCCGTTTCTTTTCCCGAGGGCTGCGCTAACAATGGCAGCGTCAAGCCGATACTATCAACTTGGATTGCCTGTTGGGGCGACCCCTGTTGCAATCTGACCTTACCCTTTTTTTCTCCATCCGTGCTGCTACAACACACTTTCAGCCCCCCGGACAATGCGCGGCTCGCCCAGCTTTGCGGCCCGCTCGATGAAAATTTGCGGCAAATCGCCGTGGCGTTCGACGTGCGCCTGACGCGGCGAGCCGACACCGTGCAGATCGAAGGGCAAGCGCTGTCAGTCCGACAGGCGCGTGACTTGCTGCAGTCGCTGTGGCAGCGCGCCGACGCCAGGTTCTCGCTCGAAGACATTCAACTCGAACTGGTCCAGGCGGCACAAGGGGTGAACCCCAAGCTTGCGCCAGCCAACGATGAACCCGTGCTTTACACCCGGCGGGAAAGTCTGCATGGGCGCACGCCGAACCAGGTGCAGTACATCCGGAACATCCAGCAACACGACATCACCTTCGGCATCGGTCCGGCGGGGACCGGAAAGACGTTTCTTGCCGTCGCCTGCGCCGTCGATGCGCTGGAGCGCCATGCGATTTCCCGGTTGGTGCTGACGCGACCTGCCGTCGAGGCTGGCGAACGGCTGGGCTTTCTGCCCGGAGACCTGACGCAGAAAATCGACCCTTATCTGCGCCCGCTATACGACGCGCTTTACGATTTGCTGGGTATGGAAAAAACGCAAAAACTCTTTGAGCGCGGGGCCATCGAGATTGCGCCGCTGGCGTTCATGCGCGGGCGCACGCTCAACCAGTCGTTCATTATTTTGGACGAAGCGCAGAACACCACGCCGGAGCAAATGAAAATGTTTCTGACGCGCATCGGCTTCGGCTCGCGTGCGGTCATCACCGGAGACGTCAGCCAGGTGGATCTGCCCCGCGGGGCGCAGAGTGGTCTGGCGCAGGCGCAGCGCGTGCTGGCCGACGTTCGCGGCATTGCCTTCAACCTTTTCACCAGCCAGGACGTGGTACGCCATCCCTTGGTGGCGCGCATCGTCGATGCGTATGAAGCCCACGACGAACGCACCAGCGCGCAGCGCTCGCTTGCACCCGCCAACGCCGACAGCGCCACGCCAGCAACGCCACAGAGCCCGTCCAAGCGGCAGCGGCGCTCTGCGGGTTCGTTTTGACCGACGAAATGGCTGCACTGCGCCCTGCGTTACATCTGTCGGTGCAATTCGTCGACGCGCGGCACCGCGCGCTGCTGCCGCGCGGTTTGCTGCTGCGCTGGGCACGCGCTGCGCTGCGCGTGGGCCCCGAATCGGCCGAGCCGGGCACGGCGCTGCGCGGGCTGGTGGAGGCGCACCACATGACCTTGCGCTTTGTCGACGCCGAAGAAGGTCGAGCGCTCAACCGTGCCTACCGCGGCAAAGACTATGCGACCAATGTGCTGACCTTCGATTACAGCCACTGGCCGGTTCAGGCAGACGTGGTGCTGTGCAGCCCCGTGGTCGAGCAGGAAGCGCATGCACAGGGCAAAGCGCTGCAGGCGCATTACGCGCATTTGGTCGTCCACGGCCTGCTGCACGCGCAAGGCTGGGACCACCAAACCGAACGCGAGGCGCTGGCCATGGAAGCACATGAAACGGCTGTTTTGCACCGCCTCGGCTTTGCCAACCCCTATGCCGACGGCAGTGACAAGGCGGGGCAATAAAGAAATCCGGACATTCACTGGCACAGCCCCCGCCTCATGGCCGACTTTCCTGCAAACCGCAGCCGCACCAGCGCAGCGCCCGACACCCGCCGCAGCGCATGGCGCCTGCTCACCTCGTCCGCGCTGGCGCCGTGGCTGTCGCTGCTGCTCGGCGTGCTCCTGGCGCAAACCTTCGGCCGACCACAAATCGGCGCCTGGTCGCTGCTCATTCTTGGCGCATGGATCAGCCTGCTGTGGGCTGACGCGCGGCGGCCGCGGGCAGCTCGCGCCCGGCGTGGCGCGCTTCTGGGCTTCAGCCTCGGTATGGGCTGGTTTGCCGGGGGCATCTGGTGGCTGTATATCAGCATGGCGGTGTATGGCGGTATGGCTGCGCCGCTGGCCGGCGGCGCACTGCTGCTGTTCTGCGCCTACCTGGCGCTTTACCCCGCGCTGGCCGCCGCAGTCGCAGGCGCGCTGACGCCGCCGGCGACCTCGGAGCCCTGGTCCGTGCGCAATGGTCTGGGCGCCGCGCTGATCCTGGCCGGCAGTTGGACCCTGGCCGAGTGGCTGCGCGGCACGGTGTTCACCGGCTTCCCCTGGCTTGCTCTGGGATACGCGCAGGTTGCGAATCCGCTGTCGGGATACGCCCCGTTGATCGGGCAATACGGCGTCGACCTGGTCGCCGCACTGGCCGCGGCTTGCCTGGCGCTGCTCACCCGGCTGAGTGTGCGCGGCGCAGCCGTCAGCGTTGGCTTGCTCGTTGGGCTCGTCGCTGGCGGCGCGCAACTGCAGTCTCTGCGCTGGACGCATCCTGCCGGCCCGGCGCTGACCGTGGCCTTGCTGCAGGGCGATATCGCGCAGTCAGAAAAATTTCGCCCGCAAGCCCTGCCACCCACCTTGCAGCTCTACGGCGACTGGTTGCGAACGCTGCGCGCCGATCTGATCGTCACCCCGGAGACTGCCATACCGGTTCTGCCCGCCGATCTCGATCCGGGGTTCTTGCCCGGCATCGAACAGCAGCTGCGCGCGCACCACGCCGCTGCGCTCGTGGGCATCCCGCTCACGCGCGGTGCCGACCAATACACCAATAGCGTGATCGGGCTGGGTGCAGCAGCGCCCTACCGCTACGACAAGGCGCATCTCGTGCCGTTTGGCGAATTCATTCCCTATGGCTTTCATTGGTTCGTCAAGCTGATGGACATGCCGCTGGGCAGCTTTGCCCGCGGCGGCTACGATCAGCCGCCCTTCGTCGTCCACGGCGTGAACATCGCGCCGAACATCTGCTATGAGGACTTGTTCGGCGCGCAGATGGCGCAGCGCTTTCGCTCGCCGGCACATGCCCCCAATGTGTTTGCCAACTTGACCAATTT
>JBFXEK010000204.1:0-4328 GCA_050180155.1 Thiomonas sp.
ATATTGGTCGTTCCTACACCGGGAATGTAACGAAACGCCGCATCCAGTCGGGCGACGATAAAACCCCGCGAAATCGGAATCAGCCGAAACCCGCCGTAGCTTTTTCCCGTGACCGTGGTCACGTTCCACAACATGCCGTTGCGCGTGGCCGTCGCGATGACCACCGGGTCAGCGCCGCTATTGGCCCGCCCGGACTTGATGACATACTGATTCGGTGCAGTGTTGACGATTTCGGTGAAATCGCCCGTGGCGTTGCTATACCCGACACCGACGGTTTGGCCTTGCGGGTCGATGTAACGCTGGCCGTTGATATCAAAACCGTCGCGCTGGATTTGAAATTCCACGCCGGATGTCAACGTCGGCCAGCGATCGAGCTGCTGGCCGAGGCTGGATTCGCTGGTTGCGGCCATTTGACCTGCTGCAGGCGTGGCTGCAGCGGGGCTGGCGGGCAATGCAGTCACGGGTGCGGTGTTTTGCAACGCCTGCGCTGTGGCGGGGTTGGACAATACCGAAAGCGCACCGACGTTGCCCATCAACGCCGTGATTTTCTGCCGAAACGAGCCGACGGCTTCGCAAGCAATCTGGTCGTTGAACGGCAAACCCTGCTGGGTATAAACCTGCTGCATTTGGGCGACGAATTCTTTTTCCCGAGGCGCCCATTGATCCGGCGGTATGCAGGTTGCAGTCTGCGCTGTTGCGACCGTTGCGTAAAGAAAAATCGCCGGGTAAAGCAAAGCTCGCATCGTATGGCCTCCTGAGTTTTTGATTTGAGTGAGATTTTACGGCAGCAAAACAGCGCGGCACGCGCTACGCGCGGCGTGGCACACACCAAGGTAGGCTACCGCAAATGGTTGAGCAAAACTTGCCCAATCAGGTCAAGATAATATCGTATTGCTGCTGTGAAAATGCCGGCTCGACTTGGAGTGACACGGGTTTGCCGATAAAGTCCGACAGGCTGGCCAAATGTTGGCTTTCTTCTTCGAGAAACAGGTCGATGACGTCGGCGGAGGCGACGATGCGAAATTCGCGCGGGTTGAACTGCTTGGCTTCGCGCAGGATTTCGCGCAGGATGTCGTAGGCCACGGTGCGTGCGGTCTTGACCTGCCCCAAGCCGCCGCAGGTCGGGCAGGGTTCGAGCAGCATGTGCGCCAGCGAGTCGCGCGTGCGCTTGCGCGTGAGCTCGACCAGGCCGAGCTGCGAAAACCCGCTGATGGTCACCTTGACCTTGTCGCGCGACAGCGCGCGGCGCAGCTCGTCGAGCACGGTGGCGCGGTGCTGCGGGTTGTGCATGTCGATGAAGTCGATGATGATGATGCCGCCGAGGTTGCGCAGCCGCAGTTGCCGGGCAATCGCCTGCGTGGCTTCGAGGTTGGTGCGGTAGATGGTGTCGTCGAAGTTGCGCGCGCCGACGAAGCCGCCGGTGTTGACGTCGATGGTGGTCATCGCCTCGGTCTGGTCGATGATGAGGTAGCCGCCCGATTTGAGATCGACGCGGCGGCCGAGCGCGCGCTCGATTTCCTCATCGACGTTGGCGGTTTCGAACAACGGGCGCTCGCCGCGGTAGAGCTGCAGCCGATCGACCACCCGCGGCATGTATTCGGCGGCAAACGCCCGCAGCAGCTCGTAGTTTTCGCGCGAGTCGATCTGCACCGCGCGCGTGGCGTCGCTGACCAGGTCGCGCAACACGCGCTGCGCCAGGCTGAGCTCCTGGTAGATCAGCGCCGGCGGGCCGGATTCGTGCGCCCGCTGCTGGATCGCGCGCCAGGTCTTGCGCAAATAGGCGATGTCTTCGGCCAGTTCGGCGTCGCTGGCGTCTTCGGCGTTGGTGCGCACGATGAAGCCTTGCGATGCGCCGGCCTCGGCGGCCAGCAGCGCGGCCATGCGCTCGCGTAACGACTGGCGCAACTCGGCACCTTCGATTTTTTGCGAAACCCCGATGTGGTCGTCCTGCGGCAGATGCACCAGCATGCGTCCGGCCAGGCTGATTTGCGTGGTCAGCCGCGCGCCCTTGGTGTTGATCGGATCTTTGAGCACCTGCACCATCAGCGTCTGACCTTCGTAGATCAGCTTTTCGATCGGTTGCGCCGCGGCGGCAGAGGCGTCGCCGTTGTCGGTGGAAACGGCGACGGCTTGGCGCTGCCACAGGTCGGCGACGTGCAAAAACGCGGTGCGCTCCAACCCGATGTCGATGAACGCCGACTGCATCCCCGGCAGTACCCGCACCACTTTGCCCAGGTAGATATTGCCGACCAATCCGCGCTCCAGGCTGCGTTCGATGTGCAGCTCCTGGACTGCGGCATGCGCCACCACCGCCACACGGGTTTCCTGCGGGGTGATGTTGATCAGGATGTCTTCGGGGGTCGGATTCATCACGGCGTCGTCTCTCGTTGGGGGGTGGGGCCGCTACTGCCCGGCCAGCCCGCGGCGCGCAGCAGCTTCAGCGTTTCGTACAACGGCAGGCCGATGATGCCACTGGCGCTGCCGCAGCAATGCGCCACCAGCGCCGCGCCGCGACCTTGCAGCGCGTAGCCGCCGGCCTTGCCGAACGGTTCGCCGCTGGCGACGTAATCGGTGATTTGCTGTGCGCTCAATGCGGCAAACCGCACCTGCGACACTTGCAGTGCGTGGTGTCTGGCCGCGCCGCGCTGCACGCCCACCGCGGTCAGCACCTGGTGTTCGCGTCCCGACAGCAGCCGCAGCATGCGCGCGGCATCGGCGGCGTCGCGCGGCTTGCCCAGAATCTGGCCGTCGATCGCCACCGTGGTGTCGGCGCACAGCACGATGGCCGCCAGCGGGTCGAGCGTGGGGTGCACGCGCCGCAGCCGCTGCTGCGCTGCGTCGAGTTTGCTCTGTGTCACGCGCTGGACGTAATCCGCCGGCGCCTCGCCGGGCAGTGTGGCTTCCAGCGCCTCGCTGTCTTCGTCGGCCAGCGGGGCGAGCAGGCGGAAGTCCACTGCCGCCTGCCGGAGCAGATCCTGCCGGCGCGGGCTGGACGAGGCGAGAAACACGGTCAGGGGTGCGGCGGCGGGAGCAGGGCAGGGCGGCATGCGGCAGGGCAGTGGCAAGGACGAGTCGCTATTGTCGGCGCAAATCCGCCGCCGAAGACCCGGCGGCGGCACAGCCGCGCCCTAGAATCGCCGCCATGCACATCCACATTCTCGGCATTTGCGGCACCTTCATGGGCGGCATCGCGGCACTGGCGAAAGAAGCCGGGCACCGCGTCACCGGCTGCGACGCGCAGGTCTATCCGCCGATGAGCACGCAGCTGCAGCGCCTGGGCATCGAGCTCACCGATGGCTACGACCCCGGGCAGCTCGCGCTCAAGCCCGATCTGTGGGTGATCGGCAATGTGGTGTCGCGCGGCAACCCGCTGATGGAAGCCATTCTCGACGCCGGCCAGCCCTACACCAGCGGCCCGCAATGGCTGGCCGACAACGTGCTGCGCGGCCGCTGGGTGCTGGCGGTGGCCGGCACCCACGGCAAGACCACGACCACCGCGATGCTCGCGCACATCCTGGAGCGCGCCGGGCTGGCGCCGGGCTTTTTGATCGGCGGCGTGCCGCAGGACTTCGGCACCACGGCGCGGCTGGGCGGCAGCGATTTTTTCGTCATCGAGGCCGACGAATACGACACCGCGTTTTTCGACAAGCGCTCCAAGTTCGTGCACTACCGCCCGCGCACCGCGGTGCTCAACAACCTGGAGTACGACCACGCCGACATCTTCCCCGACCTGGCGGCGATCGAAACCCAGTTCCACCACCTGGTGCGCACCGTGCCGCGCAGCGGGCAGATCGTGGTCAACGCGCAAAGCGAGGCGCTGGCGCGGGTGCTTTCGCGCGGCTGCTGGAGCGAGGTCGCGCGTTTCGACGCCGCCGACGGCTGGAGCGCGAGCGGCGATGAAGCGGCGTTCGACGTGTTGCTGCGCGGGCAGACCGTCGGCCGCGTGCAGTGGGCGCTTGCCGGCGCGCACAACCGCAGCAACGCGCTGGCGGCCGTCGCCGCGGCGCACCACGCCGGAGTGATGGCGGACGCCGCATGCGAGGCGCTGTGCAGCTTCCAGGGCGTCAAGCGCCGCATGGAACTGCGCGGGCAGGCCGGCGGCGTAGCGGTGTACGACGACTTCGCGCACCATCCCACGGCGATGGCCACGACGATTGCCGGGCTGCGCGCGCAGATGCGCGCCGACCCGGCAGCGCGCGGCGCGCGGCTGCTGGCGGTGTTCGAGCCGCGTTCCAACACCATGAAGCTCGGTACGATGAAATCCCGCCTGCCCGAGGCGCTGCGCGACGCCGCTCGCGCTTACGGCTACGGCGGCGGGCTGGGCTGGG
>JBFXEK010000205.1:0-4328 GCA_050180155.1 Thiomonas sp.
CCGAGTTGCGCCGCGCCCTCGGGCTCGCTCTCGACGGGCCGGACTTCCTCGCCACCGCGCAGCGGCTGGGTGCAACGGACGATGCCCGGCTGCTCATCACTTACGGGCCGTCGGGATCGGGCAAGAGTGTGGTGTCGCAGCACTTGCTGCAGGCGGCGGGAGCGATCCGGCTGCGTTCGGACGTCGAGCGGCAACGGCTGTTTGCCCGGCAAGCGCGCGGCGCGCCGCTGCCGCAGGCCGAGCTCTACTCTGCGCCGGCGTCGCGGCGCACCTATGCTCGCTTGCGTCGTTTGGCGCACGTGCTGCTCGGCGCGGGGTACCGCGTGATCGTCGATGCGACGTTTTTGCAGCCGCACGAGCGCGACGCATTCGCCCGTCTGGCGCAGCGGCTGGCGGTGCCGTGGAGCATTTTGCACTGCCACGCCCCGGCGGACGTGCTGCGCGAGCGGGTGCGCTGGCGCCATGCCCGCGGCGACGACGCCTCGCAGGCCGATGTGGCGGTGCTGGAGCGGCAGCTTCGGCAGGCCGACGCGCTGCGTGCACACGAGGTGCGCGCGAGCATCGCCGTGGATACTGCGCAGCCGTATGACGTTGCCGAACTGGCCAAACGCTGGATGCAGCAAACGGTGCGGCATTTACGTTGACGTAAACGGAAGTTAACATGCCGGCCAAACCGCGCCGATGCGCGAGCTGCGCCCAAGCAAGGAGACACCATGCAACTGCCCGGACTGGACTTTCAACTCGGCGCCGACCTCGATGCGCTGCGCGAGGCGGTGCGCGATTTTGCGCAAAAGGAAATCGCCCCGCGCGCCGCCGACATCGACCGCAGCGACCAGTTCCCGATGGATCTGTGGCGCAAGTTCGGCGAGCTGGGGCTGCTGGGCATCACCGTGCCCGAGGCCGACGGCGGCACCGGGCTAGGGTATCTGGCGCACATGGTGGCGATGGAGGAGATTTCGCGCGCCAGCGCCTCGGTCGGCCTGAGCTATGGCGCGCACAGCAATCTGTGCGTCAACCAGATTCGCCGCAACGGCACGGCCGAGCAGAAAAAGCGCTACCTGCCCAAGCTGATGTCGGGCGAGCACGTCGGCGCGCTGGCGATGAGCGAGCCCGGCGCGGGCAGCGACGTGGTGAGCATGAAACTGCGCGCCGACAAGCACGGCGACCGCTACGTGCTCAACGGCAGCAAGATGTGGATCACCAACGGCCCGGACGCCGACGTGTTGGTGGTCTACGCCAAGACCGACCCGGCCGCCGGCGCCAAGGGCATCACCGCCTTCCTGGTCGAAAAGGGCTTCAAGGGCTTTTCGGTGGCGCAAAAGCTCGACAAGCTCGGCATGCGCGGCAGCCACACCGGCGAGCTGGTGTTCCAGGACTGCGAGGTGCCCGCGCACCATGTGCTCGGCCGGGTCGGCGAAGGCGTCAAGGTGCTGATGAGCGGGCTGGATTACGAGCGCGCGGTGCTCGCTGCCGGCCCGGTGGGCATCATGCAGGCGGTGCTGGACAACGTCGTGCCCTACGTGCACGAGCGCCGCCAGTTTGGCCAGGCGATCGGCGAATTCCAGCTCATCCAGGCCAAGCTCGCTGACCTCTACACCACGCTGCAGGCCGCGCGCAGCTTGCTTTACACCGTGGGCAAGAATCTGGACGCGCTGGGCGACGGCCACGCCCGCAGCGTGCGCAAGGACTGCGCCGCGGTGATTCTGTGGTGCGCGGAAAAAGCCACCTGGATGGCCGGCGAAGGCATCCAGATTTTCGGCGGCAACGGCTACATCAACGACTATCCGCTGGGCCGCTTGTGGCGCGACGCCAAGTTGTACGAGATCGGTGCGGGAACGAGCGAAATCCGCCGCATGCTCATCGGCCGCGAATTGTTCGCGCAGACCGCCTGACTCAGCGATGCGCCTGTTCAGGCAGCTGCAGCCCTACCGCGTCCAGGGTGCGTTCGAGCCGCTGCACCGCGGCGTCGACGTCCTTCCATTTGTCCAGCCCGAACAGCCCGAGGCGAAAGCTCATATAGTCGGGCGGTTCGTCGCACGCCAGCGGCACACCGGCGGCGATTTGCATGCCCTGCGCGGCAAACTTCTTGCCGTTCTGAATTTCCGGGTCACGGGTGTAGCCCACCACCACGCCGGGCGCCTCGAACCCTGGGGCCGCAACACTCTTCACCCCGCGGCGCGCCAGCGAGGCGCGCACGCGCTGTCCCAGCTCGATTTGCGCCGCCTTCAGCGCAGGCAGGCCGTAGGCGAACGCCTCGCGCATCTGGTCGCGCACTTCGGCCAGCGTGTCGGTCGGCATGGTGGCGTGGTAGGCGTGCGCGCCGTTTTCATACGCCTGCATGATCTGGTGCCACTTTTTCAGGTCGCAGGCGAAGCTGTCGCTGGTCGTTTGCTCCAGCCGCTGCAGCGCGCGGCTGCCGAGCATGGCAAAGCCGCAACACGGCTGGCCGCTCCAGCCCTTTTGCGGCGCCGACACCAGCACGTCCACGCCGCTGGCCTGCATGTCCACCCACATCGCGCCGGAGGCGATGCAGTCGAGCACGAACAGCCCGCCCACGGCGTGCACGGCGTCGGCCAGTGCGCGCAAATAGTCGTCGGGCAGCATCATGCCGGCGGAGGTTTCCACATGCGGGGCGAATACCACGGCAGGTTTTTCGCGGGCAATGGTGGCCACCACCTCATCGATCGGCGCCGGGGCGAAGGGCGATTCGGAGGCCTCGGCCACCCTGCGCGCCTTGAGTACCGTCACCTTGTCGGACAAATGCCCGGTGTCGATGATCTGGCTCCAGCGGTAGCTGAACCAGCCGTTGCGCACGATGACCACCGGTTGCCGCTGCACGAATTGGCGCGCCACGGCTTCCATCGCGAACGTGCCGCTGCCCGGAACGATCACAGCCGCCTGCGCGCCGTAAGCCTGCTTGAGCATGGACGCCAGATCGCGCATGACCTGCTGGAACTTCGCCGACATGTGGTTGAGCGAGCGGTCGGTGTAAACCACCGAGTATTCGAGCAGTCCGTCGGGGTCGACATGGGGCAGCAAAGCGGGCATCGGGTGTCTCCTGTAGGCCAGGCGCCGTCGCGGCGGGCGCCGATGGTGAAAAGCCTAGCATGCTGCTCGGCTTTTCACCGTGCCGTGCCAGGCTTACAGTGTGCAGGGTCTTGGCTCGTTGCAGCGATATGAACCAGTTTCCACCCCGCCTGGATTCGCCGGTGGCTTTTGCCATGGCACGCACCATGCTCGACGGTTTCAACCGCCATTACCGCCTGTTCCGCCAGGTGAGCGCGGCGGCGAAGGAGCGCTTCGAGCGCGCCGACTGGGCGGCGCAGCAGGCGGCGCAGCGCGAGCGCATCGCGTTTTACGACCAGCGGGTGGACGAAGGCACCGAGCGGCTGCAGAGAGAGCTCGACGCCGGCAACCAGCCCATGGAGATCTGGCAGCAGGCCAAGCTGCACTACATCGGCCTGCTCACCAACCACCATCAGCCCGAGCTGGCCGAGACGTTTTTCAACTCGGTGACCACCAAGATTCTGCGCCGCGAGCACTTCAACAACGAGTTTTTGTTCGTCCGCCCGGCGGTGTCCACCGAGTACATCGAAAACGAGGAACCGGCGGCCAAACCGACGTTTCGGGTGTACTACCCGCACACCCACGACGCGCTGCACCGCTGTCTGCGCCGCGCCATCGAAAACTTCCAGTTGCGCGTGCCGTTCGAGGATCTCGACCGCGATGTGGGCTACGTCATCGCCGCGGTGCAAAAGCGTTTCGGCGCCGACGTGCGGCTGCGTGCCAACTTTCAGATCCAGATGCTCGACTCGCTGTTCTACCGCAACAAGGGCGCGTATGCGGTGGGCAAGGTGATCAACGGCTTCACCGAGTTTCCGCTGGCGCTGCCCATTCTGCACAACGACTGCGGCCAGCTCTACATCGACACCGTGCTGCTCACCGAGGACGACATGCTGCTGCTGTTTTCCTTCGCCCGCGCCTACTTCATGGTCGATATGGAAATCCCGTCTGCCTATGTGCAGTTTTTGCGCAGCCTCATGCCGCGCAAACCGCGCGCCGAGCTGTACAACGCGCTGGGGCTGGCCAAGCAGGGCAAGACGCTGTTCTACCGCGATTTTCTCTACCACCTGCGGCATTCGAGCGACCAGTTCATCGTCGCGCCGGGGATCAAGGGCATGGTGATGGTGGTGTTCACCCTGCCGTCGTTTCCCTTCGTGTTCAAGGTCATCAAAGACTTTTACCCGCCGCAGAAGGACACCACGCGCGACAAGATCAAGAGCAAGTATCTGCTGGTCAAGCAGCACGACCGCGTGGGCCGTATGGCC
>JBFXEK010000206.1:0-4307 GCA_050180155.1 Thiomonas sp.
CGCCCCTGCGCTGCCGCGTGGCGGCCTCTTGAAACCTGTCACATTGACGGCATATGCTTGACAACAGGGCACTGATGCCCTAATTGGAAAGGAGATTCATTATGGCTTATTCCATCACGACTCCATCTAACCGGGTTTCTCTCTACAGTAGCGGGTTGGAACCTGTATTCGGCCGGCTGTTCGACCAGGCTTTCCGCGACTTTTTCGGCTCCAGCGACAGCGAGGCGCAGTCGCTGAAAAAATTGGCGATGGACGTGACCGAAACCGATCAGGGCTACGTCGTGCATGCCGATCTGCCGGGGGTCGATAAAGACGCTGTGAAAATCCAGGTCGACGGCCCGCGGGTGACCATCTCTGCCGAAACGAAAAAAGAAAACGAAAAGACCGAAGGCGGCAAGGTGATCTATCGCGAGCGCAGCAGCAGCCAGTTCTATCGCTCGTTTGAATTGCCGACCGAACTCGACGCCGCCAGCGCAGAGGCCAAGCTCGAAAACGGCGTGCTCACGCTGACGCTGCCGCGCAAGGCGCAGGCCAGCGCGCTGCAAGTCACGGTGAAGTAAATTCGCCATCGCCGCCGCGCAACGGTCGCAGTGCGCGGCCTTTGCGGCGGCCGATCCGCAGCCGGCAAACCGCCGTGTTGCGGATTAATTCACGGCTGCGCCACTTTGTCGCCACAGCGGCGCGAACCGGACGGCCGATTGGGTTTACAGTTTTCTGCATCCAATCGGCCTCGTTGTGTTCGACCGCGCCATGCGCATCCAACTCTTCTCCGACCTCCACCTGGAAACCGAATCGTTCATGCCGCAGCCGGCGGATGCAGACTTGCTCGTGCTCGCCGGCGACATCGACGCCACGCATTCGCAGCTCGATTTATTCAAAGACTGGCCCGTGCCGGTCATCTATGTCGCCGGCAATCACGAACACGATCACAAGGACTTCGACCAGACGCTCGACACCTTGCGCGAACGCTGTCAGCGTTTAGGATTCACCATGCTCGAACGCGAACAAATCCGCCTGGTTCACCGCGGCCGCACCATCCGCATTCTGGGCACGACGTTGTGGAACGATTTCGAGCTGTTCGGCAACGACGGGCTCGAACGCAGCATGCGCGCAGCACGCTATTTCGCCGAGCAGGTGCAGTGCGCCACACGCCACGGCAAGCCGATGGGCGTGGCCGAGCTCCGCGAAGAAGGTTTGCGCTGCCGCGACTGGCTGCGTGGGCAACTGACCGACCCGGCGCAGCGCAGCGCGGGCGACGATGCCACTTTGGTCATCACCCACTTCGCCCCCAGTCTGCGCAGCAACGACCCACGCTATCCGGTCAACTCCTCCACGGCCAGCTTCTGCAACGCCTACGACGATCTGATCGAGCACAGCACCTTGTGGCTACACGGCCACCTGCACTGCCGCCACGACTACCGCGTCGGCGCAGCGCGCGTGGTATGCAACGCGCGCGGCCTGGCGAGCAAAGGCGAAGACAGCGACTTCCTGCCGCTGGGAGTGTGGGAAATCTAAAAAGAAACTGCCAACACGACTTGTACGGGACGTGCGCCCACGTCAATCCGGCGGCGCGCCGATCTGCGTCAAATCCCAGCGCGGCAGCACATCGAATGCGCCCGCCGCGCGCGCGTTGTCGGGGAAACGCTGCAACCGTAACGCCCCGGCCAGAGCAATCATCGCGGCGTTGTCGCCGCACCATTGCAGCTCGGGGAAAAACAGCCGGACACCGCGCGACTGCAACGCCGCCGCCAGCTTGGCGCGTAGCTGCCGGTTGGCCCCCACCCCGCCGGCGACGACCACCGCGCTGCGCCCGGTGACCTGCTGCGCCCGCAGTGTTTTGTGCACCAGCACATCGGTGATCGCGTCTTGCGCTGCCGCAGCCAGATCGGCCCGGCTTTGCTCGCTGGCTTGGGCGCCCAGCGCGCGCACCCTGGTGAGCACCGCAGTTTTCAGCCCGGCAAACGAAAAATCCAGGTCCGGGCTGTGCATTTTCGGTCGGGGCAGATCGAACGCACGCGGGTTGCCGGCAGCGGCCAACCGCGCCAATTCGGGACCACCGGGATAACCCAGGCCGAGCAATTTGGCCGATTTGTCAAAGGCTTCGCCAGCGGCATCGTCCACCGTCTCGCCCAGCAGGGTGTACCGGCCGAAGTCCTGCACGTCGAGCAGCATGGTGTGCCCGCCCGAGACCAATAGCGCCAAAAACGGAAAATCCGGCGGCTGCGTCGACAAGAGCGGCGAAAGCAGATGGCCTTCCAAATGGTGCACACCGATCAGCGGCTTGTCCAGCGCCACGCCCAACGCCGAAGCCACGCCGGCGCCGACGAGCAAAGCCCCGGCCAACCCGGGGCCGCGGGTGTAAGCGATGGCGTCGAGCTGCTGCAGCGACACACCGGCTTGCTGTCGCGCCGACTCGATCAGCGGCACAAGCCGGCGGATGTGGTCGCGCGACGCCAGCTCGGGCACCACTCCGCCGTAGGCTTGGTGCATGTCCACCTGCGAATGCAAGGCATGGCCGAGCAGGCCGTCGCGCGTATCGTACAGTGCGGCGGCGGTTTCATCGCACGACGTTTCAATTCCGAGAACCAGCATGCCCAGCAGTCTAGCGTCCAGTGCCGTATCGGCGTCATCACTCCAGCTTTTCGACGTCATCGTGCTCGGCGCGGGCGCTGCCGGGCTGATGTGCGCGGCGCGCGCCGGGCAGCGCGGGCGACGGGTGCTGTTGCTCGACCACTGGCCCAAGATCGCGGAGAAAATTCGCATTTCAGGCGGGGGGCGGTGCAACTTCACTAATTTGCACACCAGCGCGGAAAATTTCCTCAGCGACAACCCGCACTTCTGCAAATCGGCGCTGTCGCGTTTCACCCCGCGTGACATCATCGCCCTGCTGCAAAAACACCGCATCGGCTTTCACCAGAAACACAAAGGCCAATTGTTCTGCGACGAATCGGCCGAACGCCTCATTTCCGCCCTGCTGCAGGAATGCGCCGCCGGCGGGGTGACGCATTGGCAGCCGTGCGCGGTGCAAGCCGTGGAAGCGGCTTGCACCGGATTTCGTCTGCGCACCGCGCGCGGCTGGGTCGGCGCACCCGCGCTGGTCGTCGCCACCGGCGGGCTGTCGATTCCGCAAATCGGCGCCACCGCACTGGGCTATCAAATTGCCCAACAGTTCGGCCTGCCCATCGTGTCGCCGCGGCCCGCGTTAGTGCCGCTGGCGTTCGACCCGGTGCAATGGGCACCCTACGCGCAGCTCAGCGGAGTTTCGCTGCCCGTGCGCATCCGCAGTAGCACCGGCGGAGCCTGTCCGCAGTTCCACGACGATCTGCTGTTCACCCACCGCGGCTTGAGCGGGCCGGCGATTTTGCAAGTTTCGAGCTACTGGCGCGGAGGTGACGCGCTGCACATCGACTTGCTCGCTGGACTGGACGAAACGGCGTGGTGCAAAAGCAAAACCGGCAACCGCCGCACCTTGAGCGCCGAACTCGCCCAACACCTGCCGCAGCGCCTGGCACAACAGCTTGCGGCAAACACCGTCCAGGCACAACAGCGCATGGCCGACCTCAGCGACCAGACGCTGCGCGCGCTCTGGCGACAATGGCACGATTGGCAACTCCACCCCAGCGGCACCCTGGGATGGCGCAAGGCCGAAGTGACCGCTGGCGGCGTCGACACCCGGGCGCTGTCCTCGACGAGCATGATGGCGCGCAAAGTGCCGGGTTTGTATTTCATCGGCGAGGTCGTCGACGTCACCGGCTGGCTGGGTGGCTACAATTTTCAGTGGGCTTGGAGCTCCGCGGTGGCGTGCGCGAATGCGCTTTGACGTCATCTCTGTTGCCGGCCGGGCTTTGTGCGTACAATTGAACATTTGATTTTGGCGCACACCAGAATTGAAGTCTGGTGCGCCGGCTATGCGTTTGTTCCTTGCGTCTGCCCTTTACACAGAAGCTTTTCAATGACCACGATCCGCATCAAAGAAAACGAACCGTTTGACGTCGCGCTACGGCGCTTCAAGCGCACCATCGAAAAACTCGGCTTGCTCACCGAGCTGCGTGCCCGCGAGTTTTACGAAAAACCCACTGCCGAGCGCAAGCGCAAAAAAGCCGCGGCGATCAAGCGCCATTACAAACGCATCCGCAGCCAAATGCTGCCGGAGCGCAAGTACTGAACACCGCCGCGCCGCGCCGCGTCCAGGCCGGCGCCCCCGCGCTTTTGGCTGAACATGCGGCAAACACGCCGCAGACCAGCCTCCAAGCAGCCCGCCACCGCCGCGGGCTTGTTGCATTGGATTTGCCATGACCAGCCAAGAC
>JBFXEK010000207.1:0-4306 GCA_050180155.1 Thiomonas sp.
AGGTGCCGGTCGAAGTGGCGTCGTTCCTGCTCAACGAAAAGCGTGCCGAGATCACCAAGATCGAACTGCGCCAGCGGCTGTCGATTCTGCTCATTCCGAACAAACACCTCGACACGCCGAACTACAAACTCGAACGCCTCAAGCACGACGACCCCCGGCTGGACAATTTGCCCACCAGCTACAAAATGGCCGAGGCGATGGAGGAGGACACCGCCATCACCCGTCGCGACCGCGAGCAGCGCCCGCGGCAGGAAGCGCTGGTGCGCGGCATCACTCCAGAAAGCCCGGCACCGCTCGCTCCTGTGGCTGCACCTCAAACCGTGGCGGCGACGCCGCCCGAGATCAGCACCGCAACGCCAGCCCCCGCACAGCCTGCCAGCGCCCAGGGGTCATCGGGCGGCTTTTTCGGCTGGGTCAAACGACTGTTCGGCAGCGACGCCGCACCGGCGCCGGCAGCGTCCGCCACACCGCCTGCGGCCGCATCCGCGCCAGCCGAGCAGCCCGCCGCACCCCGGGGGCCGCGTCAGACCGCCGCGGGCAACGGCGGCCGCCGCCGCGGCGGCAAGGATCGGCCGCGTGAGGGCCAGGCCGATGCTCGCCAGCGCAACAATGGCGCAGCGCCCAATGAGGTCGAAACCGCCAGAACCGAAGCCACAGCCGCCGGTCGCGCCCGGGCGCAACGCGGCCAGCAACCGGCGGGCGAGCGTGGCAAACGCGAGCGCCCGGTTGAAGAAGCGGCGACGCGCAGCGAGGCTGGCGAGACCATCACCGCCGGCCAGGCCATGGTGAGCGCGCAATCTACAGCCGAAGCGCCGACGCGCGCCAATGGCAGCAGCCGCGCGGCCAACCGCCGGCCGCGCCGCGACATCGACGCAACGACCAACCAGGCTGCCGCCGACGTCCTGGCGCCGGCTGAGAACGAAGCCCAGCCGCCAGCCACCGCCGAGCAGCCGCCTGCCGAGGCGGGCGATGGCCAGCGGCCTGCAGAGCGCAAGCCGCGCAGCCGGCGCGGCCGTGGTCGCCGCGGCGGCCAGCGCGAAGGCGAGGCCATGACCGAAAGCATCGGCAACGTCGTCGAGCCGGGCGAAGCGCCTGCAGCCGCACCGGACGCAGCGGAGCAACCGGCACCAGGCGGCAGCAGCTCATCAGGCTCTCTGGCCGCTCCCCTGGTGTTGCCCGATGCGGCCAGTGCCGTCGACCAAGCGCGGCACAGCCCCAGCGTTGGGCAGGCAGCGGCCGTGGCGGAAAAAACCTCCGAGCCGCCGACCGCGGCCGCGGCATCAGAGTCGGCTGCAGACGCCGTACCGCCGGCGGCGGCGACCGCTTCGACCGCGGCAGCCGCGCCTGCCGGCGCCGAACCCCAAACGGCTGCCACCTACGTCCTGCCAGTGCAAGCGCTGCAGCGCACGGTGACCGCCGCTGGGCTGCAATGGGTGCAGTCCGACCCCGAGGCGATTCGCCGCGTACAGCAGGAATTGGCCGCACAACCGGCACCGATCCACGTACCGCGAGAGCGCAAACCCGCGCCCAAGGTCGATGACGGTCCGCTGGTTCTGGTGGAAACCGTGCGTCCGCTGCCCACCTTGCAACTGCCGGAAACCGCGCAACGCGCGCAGTGAGCGTCTCGGCGCGGCGGCGTTCAAGCCGTCGTGCCCGGTGCCTCGCGCAATCCCTGCGCCACCGTGGGGTAGCGCAGGCGCACGCCCAGCTCGGCTTTCATCCGCGTATTGTCCAGGCGGCGGGATTCGCGCAAGAAGCTGAGCATCATCGGGCTCAGGCCTGCGGCCTGCGCCCGCGCGCGTGCCACCCGCGGCGGCCGGGGCAGGCCGTACAGATCGGCGGCCAGATCGGCATACTCGCCCATGCGCAGCACGCTGTCATCGCTGATGTTGTAAGTGCGTCCGGGTGCAGCGCGCTCCAGCGCCAGCAGACAAATACGCGCCAGATCGTCGGCGTGGATGTGGTTGGTGTACACGTCGTCCTCGGGGATCAACACCGGCAGCCCCTGCTGCAGCCGCGCGCGCGGCGAACGTGCCTGCCCGTCATAGATGCCGGGAATGCGCAGCACGGCGACGCTCCAACCGTGTTCACGCCCGGCCCGCCGCCATTGCCGCTCGGCATCGCAACGCCGCTGAGCGCGTGCCGTCTGCGGCTGGCACGGCCGGGTTTCGGCCACGAGCGCGCCGGCACAATCGCCGTATACCCCGCTGGTGCTGGCATAGACCAGGCGCAAGGATTTTTTCCGCGGCCCGGATAACATGGCCGACTGTTTCAGTCTGGAAATCAGCTGGCGGCTGCGCAGGTCGATGCTTTCGGTGCCGTCTGCCGGCGGCGCGAGCATCAGCACGCGATCGGGAGCCAACCCCGCCAGCCGCCACAAGGTCTGCGGTTCGTCGAGGTTGCCGACGATGGGCACGATGCCCGCGGCACGCAGCGCCGTCAACCGTTGCGGCGACGAGGTCAGCGCGATCAGCCGGTAACGCCGCCGCGCCAGCGCGGCCACACGCATGCCGATGTCGCCGCAGCCGACGATGAGCAGCCGCGGCCGCCGGTGTCCAGACGGGTTTTTTGCCTTCCACATGCTTCGTCCTCACTATGAGTCATCGCGTCACCGTCCAGCCTAGCGGCCACCAGTTCACCGTCGGCGCGGATGAAACCTTACTCGCCGCCGCCATCCGCCAGGCGGTCGGTCTGCCCTACGGCTGCCAGGATGGTGCCTGCGGCGCGTGCAAATGCAAGCTGCTACAAGGTGAAGTCGCGCTCGGCGCGCACCAGCTCAAGGCACTGAGCGAGGCCGAACGGGCGCAGGGCTTCATTCTCGCCTGCCGCGCCAAGGCATTGACCGATGTGGTGATCGAAAGCCACGAAGTCGCCGGAGCGGATGCCTACCCGGTGAAAAAAATGCCCGCCCGCGTCAGCCGCATCGAACGGCTCGCGCCCGACGTGGTGCGGGTGATGCTGCAACTGCCGGCGGCCGACCCGCTGCGCTACCGCGCCGGGCAATACATCCAATTCCTGCTGCCCGACGGCGCACGGCGCAGTTACTCGATGGCCAACGCCCCGGGCGACGCGGCGCAAATCGAACTGCACCTGCGGCTGATGCCCGGCGGCAGGTTCACCGAGCACGTGTTCCACACGATGAAGGAAAAGGACATTTTGCGCATCGAGGGGCCCTTCGGCAGCTTTTTCCTGCGCGACGACGCGCAGCACAAGCCGATGGTGTTCCTCGCCTCGGGCACGGGGTTTGCGCCGATCAAGGCCATGCTGGAGCAGATGCAACAGACCGCCGATGCACGCCATGTCACGCTGTACTGGGGCGGGCGCAGGCTGCACGACCTGTATCTGCTCGACTGGGTGCAGCAGCAATGTGCCGCCAACCCCCGCCTGCGCTTCGTCCCGGTACTGTCGGAGCCCGACGCCGGCTGGAGCGGACGCACCGGCCTGGTTCACCAGGCGGTGATGGCCGATCTGCCCGATCTATCGGGCCACGCCGTATATGCCTGCGGCGCTCCGGTGATGGTGCAGGCGGCGCAGCGCGATTTCATCGCCCACTGCAGGCTGCCCGATGACGCGTTCTACGCCGACGCTTTCACCACCGAAGCCGACAAGGCGGCTACCGGCGGTTGACTCACGGCCCGCACCGCGACCTCTGCCGCTTGCGCGGCTGCGGTTTACTCGCCGAGATAGGCTGCACGCACCCGCGGGTCATCGAGCAGTTGGCTGGCCGGGCCGGTCATGCTGATCTGCCCCGAGTCCATGACGTAACCGCGGTCGGCCAAGCCAAGGGCGCGCTTGGCGTTTTGTTCGACGAGCAAAATGGTCACGCCCTGCTTGGAAATGTCTTGGACCACCTCGAAGATTTTGTCCACCATGATCGGCGACAGACCCATCGACGGCTCGTCGAGCAGCAGCACCTGCGGTCGGCTCATCAGCGCCCGCCCCATCGCCAGCATTTGCTGCTCACCGCCGGACATGGTGCCGGCGAGTTGGTCGCGCCGCTCTTTCAGCCGCGGGAACAGGGCGTAGATTTTGTCGATGTCGGCGTCGATCTCTTTGTCCTTGCGGGTGTACGCGCCCATCAGCAGGTTTTCCTGAATGGTCATGCGGGTGAACACTCCGCGCCCCTCGGGCACCATGCACAACCCCTGGCGCACCAGGTCGAACGCGCCCTGGCCGTTGATGCTGCGCCCGGCGTAGAACACTTCGCCGTCGGTGATCGGCTGCAAGCCGGTGACGGCTTTGAGCGTGGTCGTCTTACCCGCACCGTTGGCACCGATGAGGCTGACGAGTTCGCCCTTGCGCACTT
>JBFXEK010000208.1:0-4305 GCA_050180155.1 Thiomonas sp.
ACGGCCACGGCGATTTGCAAATCCAGCTCTTCGCTTTCCTCCACCAGCGGGCAGACCCAGTACGCCTGCCGCCCCTGCGCAACCTGCGCGGCGACGCGGGCGATGAGCGTGTTGCGGCGCGCGGCGTTCAGCACGGTGGTGCGCACCGCTGTGCGTCCCGGCGGCAAGGCGTCGATGGTCGAGACGTCCAGATCGCCGAACAAGGCCATCGCCAGCGTGCGCGGGATCGGCGTGGCGCTCATCATCAGCAAATGCGGCTGCAGCGCGCTGCCCTGCAGCCCGGCGCGCAGGCCGTCGCGCAGCGCCAGCCGCTGCGCCACGCCGAAGCGGTGTTGCTCGTCGACGATGGCCAGCCCCAGCCGGGCGAACCGCACTTGCGACTGGATGACTGCGTGCGTGCCCAGCACGAGCTGCGCCTGGCCGCCGGCGGCGAGCTGCAGCGCTGCTTCGCGCTCTTTTTTGCTCTGGCTGCCCGACAACCAGGCCACACGCACGCCCAGCGGCTGCAGCCAGTCGGCCAGTTTGCGCGCATGTTGCGCGGCGAGGATTTCGGTAGGGGCCATCAGCGCGCACTGCCAGCCCGCAGCGATGGCCTGCGCCGCCGCCAGCGCCGCCACCACCGTCTTGCCGCTGCCCACGTCGCCCTGCAACAGCCGGTGCATCGGCAGCGGCTGCGCCAAATCGGCGGCGATCTCGCCGACGCAACGTTGTTGCGCTGCGGTCAGGTGAAACGGCAGGGTCGCCTGCAACCGCGCCGCCAAGTCGGCCTCGCCCACGGCGCGCCACAGCGGTGGCGCCCTCCACTGCTGGCGCTGCGCACGTGCCTGCTGCTGCGCCAATTGCTGCGCCAGCAATTCGTCGAATTTCAGCCGCCGCTGCGCCGGGTGCACTCCTTGCTGCAGCGCAGACAAAGCGCTAGCGGGCGGCGCGTGCAGCAAGCGCAGGCTGGCCTGGAGTTCGGGCAATTGGTGCCGCTGCAATTCGTCTGGCGGCACGGTGTCTTGCCACTGCAGCCGCGCCAGCGCCCGTGCGATCGCCTGGCGGACAACCCCCTGCCCGACTCCCGCCGTGGTGGGGTATACCGGGGTGAGCGTTTGCGGCAACGGCTCGCCCGGCTGCGCCACACGCCAGCGCGGGTGGACCATTTCCCAGCCGAACAACCCCAGCCGCGCCGCGCCGTGCACACGCAGCCGCACCCCCGGCTGCAGTTGTTTGAGCTGGCTCGGGTAGAAATGGAACAGCCGCAGCGTCAGCCGCGCTTGGGGTGCCGCCGGGTCGCCGAGCTGCACCAGCAGTTGCCGCCGCGGCGCATGGCCTTGCACCTGCACCTGCTGCACCACCGCTTCGATGCTGACGGTGGCGCCATCGCGCAGCGCCGCCAGCGGCGTCAGCCGGGTTTCGTCCTCGTAGCGCAGCGGCAAGTGCAGCGCCACGTCCCAGTCGGTGTGCAGCCCCAGGCGCGCAAGCGGCGCGGCTTTTGCCCCCTGAGCGGCGCCGCTGCTGCCGCGGCGCGGCGCACCGGCGGATCGATTCGACGCGGGGGGAACTCGCGGGGCGCTCATGGCGGCATTCTAAAAATGCACGCCGCGCCGCCGGGTGGCGACGGCATCGAGCAAAAATCCCCGCCCACCGCAGGTGATGGCAACTCTGGTTATAGTGTTTACACATTTGCACACATCGCCCATGTCCTCCGTCGCCGCCACCCTCCGCGCCGCCTGGCTGTCGCTGCTGGCGCTGCTGCTTGGCCTGATGCCGTTCATCCACGGCCATCTGGGCCAGCCGGTACAAAGCGGCTGGCACATCCATGCTCTGTCCACGGTGGCAGAGGTGCGCGCCAGCCCGGCGTTCGAGGGGCTGGCGTGCATCGCGCCGCACCAGCGTCACGGCGTGTCGGCCGCTTCGGCGCTGCATGCGCCGGAGCCGAGCGACGTCGAGTTGGCCGCGGGCATCGCGCAATCGCGGCAGACGCAACTGCGCAGCAGCGGCGCGCCAGCGCCTGTGTCGACGGCGGCTGCGCTGCCGGCATGGGCGCAAACGCCCGCCCGTACCGTCGCTCCAGCCGTCAGGCCGGCAGCATGCGTTCTCGTCGCCCAGACGCGGCACGCGCTGCCTCCCCCAGCGCAGGCACCACCCTCCATCCGCATTTGACCGTCGCGGCCGCAACCCGGCCATGATGCCCCGCCGTGCACGGTGCACTGCGCCGTGCGCCGCCACCCGTGTGTTCTTTGCTCGATGGAGCCCGGCACCGCCGGGATGAGACATGCCTGAATCGTTCGTTTCACGCGCGCCGCTGGCGCGCCCGTTTCGCACCGCGTGCCTGAGCCTGTGGCTGGCCGCGTTCGCCGCCGCCCCGGCCTGGGCGGCGCCCCCAGCCGTCATCGCGCTGTCACCTGACCAGCAAACCGCGCTGGGCGTGCGCCTCGCCCGAGTGCAGCCAGCGGCGGCGGCACAAATCGACCTACCCGCCCGCGTCACCGTGCCGCCGACGCAGCAGGCGGTGGTGGCGGCTCCAGCTGCCGCCATGGTCGTGCGGCTGCTGGTCAACCCCGGCGATGCGGTCAAACCCGGGCAGGCGCTGGCCGAACTCAGCAGCGCGCAAATCGCGCAGCTGCAGCGCGAGCGCAGCCAGGCGCAAAGCCGCCTGGACCTGGCGCAACGGCAGTTGCAGCGCGACACCCTGCTGGTCGAGGAAGGCATCGTCCCGGCCGCCCGGCTGGAGGCGGCGCGGGCGCAAAGCCGTGAAGCGCAAGCCCTGCTCGCCGAACGCGATCTGGCGCTCAAGCTGGCCGCAGGCGGCACCGCGCTCAACGGCCTGGCGGTGCTGCGCGCGCCCATCGGCGGCGTGATCACCGAGGCCAACGCCCTGCCGGGACAGCGCGTGGACATGGCCGCCCCCTTGTTCCGCATCGCCCAGCAGGGTGTGCTGTGGCTGGAAATCGACGCCAGCCCGCAACAGGCTGCGCAGTTGCAGGCCGGCACTGCGGTGAGCGTGGCCGAGTTCCAGGCGCACGGCGTGGTGCAGGCCAAGTCCACCGCGCTTAGCGCCGGGCAGAGCGTGCTGCTTCGCGCCCGTCTGACCCAGCCCGGCAGTCTGCAGCCCGGCGCCGTGGTGCAGGCGAGGGTGAGCCTGCCGGCGCAAAGCGGGTTGTGGCGCGTGCCGCCCAGCGCGCTGACGCAGTTCCGCGGCAAAGACGCGGTGCTGGTGCGCGACACGGCAGGGTTTCGTGTCGTCAGCGTCGACGTGGCCGCGCGGCTCAACGACGCCGTGATGGTGCGCGGCGCGCTGCACGGCGGGGACCAGGTGGCCGCCAGCGGTGTGGTCGCGATCAAAGCCGCCGCCGGCGAGGTGACGCCATGAGCGCGGAAACAGCCGATACCCAGCCGGCGGCGTCCGGCGGCGGGGCGATCCTTGCGCTGACGCGCGGCGCGCTGCGCCAGCGTCTGCTCACTCTGGGGGCAATGCTGCTGCTGGCCGCAGGCGGTTTGTGGGCCTGGCGGTCGCTGCCCATCGACGCGTTCCCCGACGTGTCGTCGCCGCAGGTCAAGGTCATCATGAAGGCGCCGGGGATGACGCCCGAGGAAGTCGAAACCCGGGTGGTCCTGCCGATCGAGCAGGAGGTGCTGGGCATCGCCAACAAGCGCATCGTGCGCTCGACGTCCAAGTATGGCATCGCCGACATCACCATCGATTTCGACGAGGGCACCGACGTGTACTGGGCGCGGCAGCAGGTCAGCGAAGCGCTGTCGAATGTGCGCGGCGAGTTGCCCGCGTCGGCCATGGGCGGATTGGCGCCGATCACCACGCCGCTGTCGGATTTGTTCATGTTCACCATCGAAGGCCCGGCCACGCTGGAGCAAAAGCGCAGCACGCTGCAGTGGCTCATCCGCCCGGCGCTGCGCACCGTGCCCGGCGTGGCCGACGTGAACATGCTCGGCGGCGACGTGCGCGCGTTCGCCGTGCAACCCGACCCGGCGCGTCTGGCCGCCTGGGGGCTGTCGCTCGACCAGTTGCGCAGCGCGCTGCAGACCAACAACAGCAACGACGGCGCCGGCCGCCTCGACGAGGGTGAGCAGACGCGCATCGTCCGCGTGCAAGGCGCATTCGCCAGCGCCGACGACATTCGCAACACCGTCATCGCCAACGTCCGTGGCACGCCGGTGCGCGTGGGCGACGTCGCGCGCGTCAGCCTGGACAGCAGCACGCGGTACGGCATCGTCACCGCCGACGGCCGCGGCGAGGCGGTCGAAGGCATCGTTCTCGGATTGCGCGGGGCGAATGCACAGCAGGTGGTGCGCGGCGTCAAA
>JBFXEK010000209.1:0-4294 GCA_050180155.1 Thiomonas sp.
CGGCCGCGCCGCCTGGCGTATGGCAAGACTTCACCATGCGATCTCCTGCGGCTGCCTGTTGTCGGGACCAAGCGGCAGGATGAAAAACCGCGCTGCCATCATGCTGCCCGCCCGTGCCGCTCGTTGGCTGGCAGCAAAGCGACGCGGATTTTGTCGATCACGCCGCGACCCAGGGCGATCCGCGCGCCGCCGACCTGCACCACCGCGCCGCGCGCCCCAGGCCCATGCACCACGCATAGCGCCACGCCGCGGCGAATGCCGAGCATGACCATGCGCTGCGCCATGACCTGCCCGCCGTCGAAATCGACGACTTCGGCGCACTGCCCGTGCGTCAGTTGCGCCAGAGAAAGCACGTTCGCTGCGTTTTGCATCATGGTGGGGTTGCAAGTGCCGATGGACGGCGAAAAACCGGGCGCTCTGCCGCCAGCGCGGCGTCGAGCAAGTGCGCAAATGATAATGTTTATCGTTCCATGCCGCAACGGATGCGCACACACGCTGTCCGCCAACGCCGTTTCATCGGACGGCCCGCTTTGCGCTGCCTGCCTTCAGCCCGCGCACGCAGGTATCGGTTCGCCGCCTTTGGCGCGGGCGCGATCGATGGTTCCCCCCCCAAACTGCGCAGGTCGGCGCTCAATGCGCCAACTCCCAGTTGGCGCCCATCCCCAGCTCGGCCAGCAGCGGCACGTCGAGCTGGGCCACCCCGGCCATCAGTCGCGGGATGTGCTCGCGTACCCAGTGGGTTTCGTCTTCGGGCACTTCGAGCACGAGTTCGTCGTGCACCTGCATGACCATGCGGCTGCGCAGCCCTTCGCGCGTCAGCGCGGCATCGACGGCGATCATCGCCATTTTGATCAAATCGGCTGCGGTGCCCTGCATCGGCGCGTTGATCGCCGCGCGCTCCGCGGCGGCGCGGCGCGGCCCGTTGGGCGAGTGGATTTCGGGCAACCACAGGCGTCGGCCGAAGACCGTTTGCACATAGCCCTGCTCTGCGGCCAACCGCCGGGTGCGCTCCATATACGCCACCACACCGGGGTAGCGGGCGAAGTAGCGGTCGATGTAGAGCTTGGCGGCGTCGCGTTCCAGCCCGAGGTTGCGCGCCAGACCGAACGCGCTCATGCCGTAGATCAGGCCGAAGTTGATCACCTTGGCCATGCGCCGCTGCTCGGCGCTGACATCCTGCGGCGCGACGCCGAAAATTTCCGCCGCGGTGGCGCGGTGAATGTCCTCGCCGGCAGCGAACGCGGCCTTCAGCCCCGGGTCTTGCGACAGATGCGCCATGATGCGCAGCTCGATTTGCGAATAGTCGCTCGACGCGATCAGCCAGCCTTCGGGGGCGACGAACGCCTCGCGGATCCGCCGTCCCTCCGGAGTGCGCGCCGGGATGTTTTGCAGATTCGGTTCGTTCGACGCCAGCCGCCCCGTCACCGCCACCGCCTGCGCGTAGTTGGTGTGCACGCGGCCGGTGCGCGGGTCGATCATTTGCGGCAGCTTTTCGGTATAGGTGCTCTTGAGCTTGGACAGGCTGCGCCAGTCGAGGATGAGCCGCGGCAGCGGATAGTCTTCGGCCAGTTTTTCCAGCACCTCCTCGTCGGTCGAAGGTGCGCCCGAAGCGGTTTTTTTCAGCACCGGCAGTTGCAACCGGTCGAACAGCACCTCGCCGATCTGCTTGGGGCTGCCGAGGTTGAACGGCCCACCGGCGAGTGCAACCGCCTGAGCTTGGAGCTCGTGCATTTTTTTTCCCAGTTCGCTGCTTTGCGCGCGCAGTCGCTGCGGGTCGATGAGCACGCCGGTGCGCTCCATGCGCTGCAGCACCTCGCTGACCTGCAGTTCCAGCGCGTAGATGCGCGACAACCCGGCATCGGCCTGGATCTGCGGCCAGAGTTTGCCGTGCACCTGCAGCGTCAGGTCGGCATCTTCGCCGCTGTAGCGCGTGGCCGTGGCCACGTCCACCTGGTCGAAGGTGATGGCTTTCGCCCCCTTGCCGCACACCTGCTCGTAGGTCAGGGTGTCGTCGCGGCCGAGGTGGCGGCTGGCCAGGCTGTCCAGGCTGTGCGGTTTGTGCGCTTCGAGCACGTAGCTTTGCAGCAGGGTGTCGTGGACGTAGCCGCGCACGCCCACGCCGGCGTTTTGCAGCACGTGGCGGTCGTATTTGACGTTTTGCCCGAGCTTGGGCCTGGCGGCGTTTTCCAGCCAGGGTTTGAGACGGGCGATGACCTGCGCCGCGGGCAATTGCGCCGGTGCGCCGGGATAGTCGTGCGCCAGCGGCAGATACGCGGCTTCGCCCGGGGCGACGCTGAACGACAGGCCGATGAGCCGCGCGGCCATCGGGTCGAGCGAGTCGGTCTCGGTGTCCAGCGCGGTGAGCTCGGCAGCCTCCAGCCGCGTCAGCCAGGCGTCGAGCTGCGCCCAGCTCAGCAACGTCTCGTAGCGTGCGCCGGCAGCCGGCGGCGCTGCGGGCGCGGCAGGGTCGGCGGCATCGAGCGACGAGCCCTGCGCCGTGGCCTGCGCAGCGGCAGCCTGCTCCTGGATGTCGTGAACGAAGCGGCGCATGCCGTAGCGGGTAAAAAACGGCAGCAGCGCCTGCGCGTCCTCGGCCGCAGGGCGCAGATCGGCGTCGAAATCCCGTGCGTAGCCGTCGAGATCGCAATCGGTGCGGATGGTGACGAGTTCGCGCGCCTTGGGCAGCCAGTCCAGGCTGGCACGCAGATTCTGCCCGGCGGCGCCGCCGATCTCACCGGCGTGGGCAATGAGATTGTCGAGCGAGCCGTACTGCTGCAACCATTTCGCCGCGGTTTTCGGCCCGACCTTGGGCACGCCGGGGACGTTGTCCACCGCGTCGCCCACCAGGGTCAGGTAATCGACGATGCGCTGCGGCGGCACGCCGAATTTTTCCACTACGCCGGCGGCATCGAGGGTTTCGTTGCTCATGGTGTTGACCAGCGTGATGCCGTCGTCCACCAGTTGCGCCATGTCTTTGTCGCCAGTGGACACCAGGGTGCGGATGCCGGCGGCGCGCGCGCGCCGCGCCAGGGTGCCGATGACGTCGTCGGCTTCCACCCCCGGCACTTCGAGCAGCGGCCAGCCCATCAGCCGCACGGCGTCGTGGATCGGCCCGATCTGCTCCACCAGTTCCGGCGGCATCGGCGGGCGGTGCGCCTTGTACTGGTCGTACAGGGCGTTGCGGAAGGTCGGCCCCTTGGCGTCGAACACGCAGGCGGCGTAGCGATAGCCCTTGGACGGCGGGTATTGCTGGCGCAGCCGCCGCAGCATCGCCACCATGCCGTACAGCGCCCCAGTGGGCTGACCCTGCGGCCCGCGCAGGTCGGGCATGGCATGAAACGCGCGGTACAAATAGCTGGAGCCGTCGACCAGCAGCAGCGTGGTCGAGGTGTCGGGATCGAGCGGAGAATTCATCCGCGCATTATCTGTGGCGCCGTAAAATCGCGGCATGAATGCTTTGCGCCTGAACCCTTCGATCACCATGCTGTGCCTGACCGCGCTGCTGTGCAGCACCGGTCTGATGCACCGCGCCGCGGCACAGACTGCAGCGAGCCAGACCCCGCCGGCTGCGCCGCTGGCCGACACCCAGCCGCGGCCGAAGTTTCCCGAGCCGCTGGTGCGCAACCACGTGACGCAGGATCGCTCGGTGCGCATCCAGGAACGGCAGGTGCGTGGCGCCACCACCTCGATCGAAGTGCAACCGCTGCACGGCGGCGCGGCGTACCACGTCGTTCCTCCCAGCATTTCTTCCAGCACGGACCCGGCGCACATGGAAGGCCAGGCGCAATGGAAGGTGCTGACGTTCAAATAAAAACACCGCCCGCCCGACACGGGCAGCGCCTCCTTTACAACCGTTTTCATGGCCGTTTTCACCCCGCTGGACCTCGTCGAGGTCAACACCTGGCTCGCCGGCTTCGACCTGGGCACCTGCACCGAACTGCAAGGCATCGCCAGCGGCATCGAGAACACGAATTACTTTTTGACCACCACCCAAGGCCGCTTCGTGCTCACACTGTTCGAGCGGCTGCACGCCGAGCAGTTGCCGTTCTACCTCGGGCTGATGCACCACCTTGCCGCGCACGGCATCCCCGTGCCCGACCCCATGCCCGACCGCAGCGGGCAGACGCTGCACACGCTCAAAGGCAAACCCGCGGCACTGGTCACCCGGCTCAAAGGTAGCAGCCTGCTCCAGCCTGCGCCGCGGCATTGCACGCAAGTCGGCAGCTGGCTGGCACGCATGCATCTGGCCGCGCGCGACTACCCCGGCACGCAGCCGAACCTGCGCGGCCTGGAC
>JBFXEK010000210.1:0-4283 GCA_050180155.1 Thiomonas sp.
GCGCAGCCGCAACCCCTGCTGCGCGCCGTCAGCGCGCAGCCGCTGCGCAAAAAGCCCGGCCGCACCGAGTATCAGCGCGGCCTGCTCAAGCAGTTGCCCGACGGGCGCTGGCAGGTCGGCGCCATCGGCAACCAGGGATCGGGGGTGCTGAGCTCGATGTCGCAGGCGCACGGGCTGATCGTGCTGCACCACGACCAAGGCAGCGTGCAGGCCGGGGAGCCGGTGGACGTGCTGCTGTTCGAAGGCTTGGTCTGATCAAAACAGTTTGTTGATCAGGTCGTCGCCCAGGCCGAAGCCGGCGCCCATTTCGATGGCCCGGCCGAATCCCGAGTTGAGAAAACCGTCGAGCGCGCCCATCAACCCGCCTTGCGGCGCCGCCGCTGCGGTTTGCGCCATGCCACCAGCCGGCAGGTACCCCGGCTGCATCGCCGCCGGCATGGCCTGTAACTGCTGCGCCTGGTTCTGCCACATGGCGTGAATCGCCTGCAGCACCTGCGTCATTTGCTGCTGTTCGGCCTGGATGCCGAGGGCGACTTCGCGCAAATCGAGCAGCCATTCGCGGGCATCGGTATTGCCGCCCTGCGCCGCGGCCTGCAGCTTACCCGCCAGGGTTTGCAATTGCTGCCCCACCTGCTGCGCTTCGGCCTGGAGTTGCTGATACTGCTGGTCGATGGTCTGAATGTCCATGGAAAACCTCTGCGATCGTGGATTCGCAGTATTGCACTGCGGCGCGCGCCGTTTGCGGGTCAACGGATGTGACAGTCGCAACAGCACATGGCGGTCATTCCACGGCGTCGAACAGTTTGTCGTCGCCCCGCCCCGGCGCGACGTTCCGGCCGAGCAAGGCGTAGAGCACAATCGCGCCGAAGGTCGCAGTACCGATGCCTCCCAGCGCAAAGCCGCCGAACTTGAGGGTGAAGTCGGCCGTGCCCAGCATCAGGGTGATGGCGACGATGATGAGGTTGCGGCTGTCGGCGAAGTTCACCTTGTTGTCCACCCAGATGCGCGCGCCCGACACCGCGATCAGCCCGAAGATGACGATGGCTACGCCGCGCAGCACCGGCGGCGGGATGAGATGGATGAGCGCGCCGAACTTGGGGCTGAACCCCAGCACGATGGCGATCGCCGCGGCGGTGGCGAAAATCAGCGTCGAGTAGATGCGGGTGGCGGCCATGACGCCGATGTTTTCGGCGTAGGTCGTCACCCCGGTGCCGCCGGCCGCGCCCGACACCATGGTGGCCAGGCCGTCGCCGAAAAACGCCCGGCCCATGTAACGGTCGAGGTTTTGCCCGGTCATTGCCGTCACCGCCTTGATGTGGCCGAGGTTTTCCGCAATCAGAATCACCACCACCGGCACGATCAGCGCGATGGCATGCGCCTCGAACACCGGCTTGCCAAACGCCGGCAGGCCGAACCAGGGCGCTGCTGCCAGCGCGGCAAAGTCCATCGGCTTGCCCAGCCCCAGGCCGTTGGTCAGCAGCAGGTAGATGACACTGGCGGCGATCAGCCCGACCAGGATCAGCAGCCGCTGCACCATGCCGCGGGTATAGACCGCCACCAGCCCGACGCAGACGAAGGTGACCGCCGCCATCCAGTCGTCGAAGGTCGAGCCGCTGCTCGCCTTGATGGCGATGGGCGCCAGGTTCAGCCCAATGACCGCGACCACCGAGCCGGTGACCACCGGCGGCATGAAGCGCTCGATCCAGCCTACCCCCGCTGCCATGACGATCAGCCCGACGGCCGCATACACCGCGCCGCAGGCAATGATGCCGCCCAGCGCCACACCGAGGTTGGCGTTGGGCCCGCTGCCACCGTAGGCCGTGGCGGCGATGACCACGCCGATGAAGGAAAACGACGAGCCGAGGTAACTGGGCACCCGGCCGCCGACGACCAGGAAAAAGATCAGCGTGCCCACCCCGCTCATCAGAATCGCGATGTTCGGGTCGAAGCCCATGAGCAACGGAGCGAACACCGTCGAGCCGAACATCGCCACCACATGCTGCAGCCCCATCGCCAAGGTCTGCGGCACGGGCAGGCGCTCGTCGGGGGCGATGACGCCGTCTCGCTTGAGTCGCCATTTGGGGAAATAACTGTCGGCCATGGTCTTCTGCTTTCGTTGGGTTTGTCGTCCGACGCTCATTTGGTGCCAAAAATACGGTCACCCGCATCCCCCAGGCCGGGCACGATGTAGCCGTGGTCGTTGAGCCGCTCATCGATCGCCGCCAAAGTGATGGGCACGTCGGGATGCGCCGCGCGCACCGTGCGCACGCCCTCGGGCGCGGCCAGCAGATTGACCAGCTTGAGCGCCGTGGCCCCGGCGCGCTTGAGGTGGGTCAGCGCCGCAGCGGCCGAGTTGCCGGTGGCCAGCATGGGGTCGACGACGATGACCAGCCGCTCGGCCATGTCCTCGGGCACCTTGAAGTAGTACTCCACGGGTTCGAGCGTCGCCGGGTCGCGGTACAGGCCGATATGGCCGACGCGGGCGTTGGGCAGCAGGTCGATCATGCCGTCGAGCATGCCGTTGCCCGCGCGCAGGATGGACACCAGACAGAGCTTTTTGCCGGCGAGAATGGGCGCGCGGGTATCGGCCACCGGGGTGCTCACGTCCACCAGTTCGGTGGGCAGGTCGCGTGTGGCCTCATACGCCAGCATCGCGGCGATTTCGCGCACCAGGCGGCGGAAGTTGTCGGTGGTGGTGTCCTTGCTGCGCGCCAGCGTGAGCTTGTGCTGCACCAGCGGGTGCGACACGACGTGAACTTGCGGGTCGATCATGAACGGATTCCTTGGTCGTTTTGTCGGCGCCTTGTATCCGGGTGCAAGGCATCGCCCAAATTGTGCCT
Organism: Thiomonas sp.; assembly: GCA_050180155.1. Taxonomy (GTDB): domain Bacteria; phylum Pseudomonadota; class Gammaproteobacteria; order Burkholderiales; family Burkholderiaceae_C; genus Thiomonas. Next base: position 2,841 of record JBFXEK010000210.1, read on the forward strand.
GCAAGCGGTGGACACGCATTGGCGCAGCGGCCTCAGCTGTTGCGACTTGTTACAGTCCCCTTGGGGAAACGCCTACGGTTGATGCAATGCAGCAGCCAGTACGGCCGCCTCTCGGGCGGACGCGATGACTGGTTGAACACAACGACTTTGGAGATTCCCATGCCTTTTCGCCCGCTTGCCCGGCTGGCGGGGTGCCTGCTGGCGCTGCCTGCCGTGGCCTTCGCCGCCAACGCGCCTGCCCCTGCCACGCCTGCCGCCAAAGCCCCGGCCGTCACACCGGGCGCAAACGACCCCCTGGTGCAGCAAGGCGCCTACCTCGCCCGTGCTGGCGACTGCATCGCCTGCCACACCGCGCCCGGCGGCCCGCCTTTCGCCGGCGGGCTGGCGATGAAACTGCCCAAGGGCATCGGCACCATCTACACCCCCAACATCACCCCCGACCCCAAAGACGGCATCGGCGGCTGGAGCTTCGAGCAGTTCGACCAGGCCGTGCGCCACGGCTACTCCAAGCGGCTGGGCTATCTCTATCCGGCGATGCCCTACCCCTCTTACGCCCGCATCACCGACGCCGACATGCGCGCGCTCTACGCCTACTTCCAGCATGGCGTGAAACCGGTGGCGCAGGCCAACAAACCCGAGGACATTCCCTGGCCGCTGAACATGCGCTGGCCGCTGGCGATTTGGGACTGGCTGTTTGCGCGGCAAACACCGTTCACGCCCGACCCGACGCAGTCGGTCGAATGGAACCGCGGCGCGTATCTGGTCGAGGGGCTCGGCCATTGCGGCGCGTGCCATACGCCGCGCGGGCCGTTTCTGCAGGAAAAGGCTCTCGGCCCGAGCGGGCCTGACGGCAACCTCTATCTCGGCGGCGCCCGCATCGACAACTGGTACGCCGCCAACCTGCGCGGCGACAAGCAGGACGGCTTGGGGCGGTTCAGCGTCAAGCAGATCGCCGACGTGCTGCACACCGGTCGCGACGGCCGTTTCACCGTGGTCGGCAGCATGACCGACGTGGTGCACGACAGCACCCAGCACCTCACCGCAGCGGACGTGCAGGCGATCGCGGTATTCCTCAAATCGCTGCCGCCGCTGCGCACCGCGCAGCCGATGGCTGGCACCCCGGCCAACCCCGACTCGGCGCAGGCGCTGGCCGGCAAGACCTTGTACGCCACCCACTGCCTGGCCTGCCACCAGGCCAACGGCGAAGGGTTGCCCGACGTGTTTCCGGCGCTGGCGGAAAACCCGACGGTCAACACCCCGGACGCGCTCAACACCATCCGCATGATGCTCGCCGGTGGCCACACCGTGAAGACCTACGCCAACCCGACCCCGCTGGCGATGCCCGACCTCGGCAAGGTGCTCAACGACCAGCAGGTCGCCGACATCGCCACTTACGTGCGCAGCCACTGGGGCAATAGCGCGCCGGCGGTCAGCGCGCGCGAA
>JBFXEK010000211.1:0-4283 GCA_050180155.1 Thiomonas sp.
TGATGCTCGCCGTGCTCTCGGGCACCATCGCCAACGCCGTGGTGCTGCTGCCCATCGTGTTCATCGGCGGTTTCGTGCAAACGGTGCTGCGGCCGCTGTCGGTGAGCCTGATCATCGCTTTGTCGGCGTCGTTCCTCGTCGCCGTGACCATCATTCCGCTGCTCACACCGTGGCTGCTCAAGCCCGGCGCGCGCGACCCGCTGCGCCGCCCGCTGCTCAAGTTCGACTCCTGGGTGCTGCAGCCGCTCAAACGGTTTTACGCCCGCGTGGTGAGCTGGGCGCTGGATCATCCCAAGCGCGTGCTGTTCGTCGCCTTGCTGCTCACCCTGGTGTCGCTGCGGCAACTGCCGGTGGTCGGCCGCGAGCTCATGCCGCTGATGGATTCGGGCATCACGCAAATCAGCTTCGAAGCGCAGCCCGACACCGACGCCGCCGATATGCAACGCATCGCCAAGCTGGTCGATGCGGCCATTCGCAGCGCGGTCAAGCCGGATTGGCTGATCTCCACCTCGACCGTGGTGGGGGCCGAACCGCAGGACAAATCGTTCGGCGCGGCGCGCATCTTTTCGCAAGGCATGACGACGGTGAACCTGGTCGATCGTTTCCACCGCAGCGAAACCATTTTCCAGATCAACAAAGCCATCCAGGCAAGGGTGCGCGCCATTCCTGGGGTGATCGACGCCAACGCCGTGGTCTATGGCGCCACGCCGCTGTCGTCGATTCGCGGCACGGTCGATCTGATGGTCAGCGGCCCCGACTGGCGCGTGCTCAACCAGATTGCCGACGACATCGAACACCGGCTGGCCAAAGTCGGCGGGCTCACCGGCTTCGAGCGCTCGTGGCAGGGCGACTCCAAGCGCCTGCAGCTCGACGTCGATGCGGCCAAGGCGGCGAGCTACGGCCTGACGCCGGCGGCCATCGCGCAGCAGGTGGCGGCGCAAGTCAACGGCGTTCCGGGCGGCAGCCTGCGGGTGCAGGGGGAAAACAGCATCCCGGTGTGGGTGCGGCTGCGCGCGGATGAGCGCTCCAGCCCGGCGGCCGTCGCCGCGCTCGACCTCACCGCGCCCAGCGGCGCGATCGTGCCGCTGGCGCAGGTGGCCACGGTCCAAACCATCTACGCGCCCACGGCATACACCCACCAGAACCTGGTGCGCACGGTAGACGTGATCGGCTATCGCCGCAACATTGCCGTCACCGCGCTCGACGACCACGTCGCTCAAGCGCTCAAAGGGCTGCAACTGCCGCGCGGCTACATCCTGTCCGACGAAGGCGAAATGAAGGAGATGAACGCCTCGTTCACGCGCCTGGGGCAATCGCTGGCGCTGGGCATCGTGCTGCTCGCCGTCGTGCTCATCATCGCCTTTCGCTCGTTCGTCACACCCATCGCCATCCTCGTGACCCTGCCGCTGGCGGTGATCGGCGCGGCCTGGGCCATGCTCATCGCCGACAAGCACGGCTGCATGCCGTCGTTCATGGGACTGATCCTGCTCATGGGCATCATCGTCAAAAACGGCATTCTGCTGGTCGACTTCGCGCAGGAAGCCCTCAGTCGCGGCGTGCCGCTCAAGCAGGCCATTTTGCAGGCGGTGGACTTGCGCACCCGGCCGATCCTGATGACCGCCGCGGCTGCGGCTGTGGGCATGGTGCCGGTGGCCTTCGAGTGGGCCGTGGGGCTGGAGCGCTTGTCGCCGTTGGCGGTGGTGGCCATCGGCGGCTTGATCGTCGGCACCTTCCTCACCCTGCTGATCGTGCCGGTGCTGCTGTTTTTGCTGCTCAAGCGGCGCTATCCCGAGGGCGCGGCACCGCCTGCGGTTGTCGCGCCCGAATCCCCCGCGGCCTGATATCCAGGCAACATCATGGCGACATCAAAACCCCGCGTCGTCGTGCCCGGAGGCAACTTCGCCGGTCTGGGCAGTGCGCAGAAAATCCGTGAATATGCCGGCGACAGCGTGGACATCTCGCTGATCGACCGCAAGGACTACCTGCCGTTCGTGCCGAACGTCCCCACCGACGTCATGGAGAACCGCGACCCGGCCAGGCGCCAGCGCCTGCAACTGCGCCCAGCGCTGACATCCGATGATTTCCTGACCAACGGCAAGATTCCCGGTTTCGGCCTCGAACTGGCCCAGTTCGCGGCGGAAAAAGTGTTCTGATATTTCCTTCCCCCGCACCGATCCACCTTTCCGGAGCCTGATCTTGGATCTCAAAATTCTCGCCACATCCCTGGCTGCAGCCGGCATGTTCGTCTGCGGACCAGCCGCCCATGCCGCCCATGCCGCCGATCTGTCGCTGCTTTGGGGCGCCGACAAGGGCTATCACAACACCACGCTCGCGGTGGAGTCGGCCCCGTTGTGGACGCATGCGCTGCGCAACAGCCACCTCGACCTCACTGCAGAAGTGTCCGTGGGTTATGCCCAGGGGCCAGCGGGGACATCCGGCGGATCGCTCTGGCATCTGGGACTCACACCCTTTGTGCACTGGTGGTTCGCCCCGAACACGGCGATGGAATTCGGCATCGGCGCGAATGTGTTTTCCGGCACCACGATCGGCGGCAAGCGCATTTCCACGGCCTATCAGTTTGGTGATTCGCTCGGCCTGATGCACCGTTTCACCGGTAGCCCGTGGCTGCTGGGCATGCGCTTCACCCACTACTCCAACGCCGACATCAAGCGTCCCAATCCAGGGCAGGATTATTGGCAGTTGCGCATCGGTTACACCTTTTGAACGGTTTGTCCCGCGCCAATGACGCAGCACTCCGCCGCCGGGACCGCAGGGGTGATTTGCTGCTGCCGCCCGGCGCGCGTACAAGCGCGGAATCTGACGCATTTCACTGGAGACAACGCCATGCCGACCTTGGCACCCTCGCCCCAAGCCTTTGCCGACTATCTGCGTCGCTTCGATGACGCCGAGCGGCAGGCAATGAAAATCAGTATCGCCGAGACGCTCGACCTATTCGCAGCGGGTAAGGCGCAGCTCATCGACATCCGCTTCACCGAGGAGTATGCGGCATGGCATCTGGGCTTCGGTCTGCACATCCCGCTCGACGCTTTGCCCGACCAACTGCATCAACTCGACCGCAGCAAGGTGATCGTCACCCTGTGTCCGCACTACGACCGCGCCGAGATTGCTCGATTGTTCCTCACCCTGGAAGGTTTTCACGCACGCTACCTCAATGAGGGGATGCTCGGCCTGGTCGACGCCCTGCGGGGCGGCAAAGCCCGCGACCTGATGCACCGTCTGCCCGCGCAACCATGAGTCGCGGCAGCGTTTTCCTCTGCAACAAGGCCGATCGATGAATGCCTTGCTGTTGCACGACGGCCTGTATTTCCTGCTGACCCTGGTGCTGTCTACCATGTTTGCCATGGGCGGAGTGGGTGCGGCCGTGGCGCTGGTGCCGAGTTACGGCATGCTGGGCATGGCGCTCGACCTGGCCAAGGCGATCGGACTGTTCGTCAATTCGGTCTCCACCTTGTCCGCCTCGGTGATGAACGCGGTGCGCGGCAACCTTGACTTCCGCTTCGCACTGCCCCTGGCTGCGGCGATGATGGTCGCCACGCCGCTCGGCGCCTGGATGAGCCGCGACGTGCCGCAGCACGTCGTGCAATGGGTTCTGGCAGCGTTCATGATCGTCAGTGCCTTGCTGCTGGTGTTTTCCAAGCGCCAACCGAGGGCGACCTATGACCGGGCGTGGGTGTTGCTCGCCCTGGGCGCTGGCGTGGGCTTCCTCTCCGGGCTGATCGGCGTTGGTGGGGGATCGCCGGTTCTCGCAGTGCTGGTGCTGCTCGGCTTCGATGCGAAGAAGGCGGCGTATGCGGTGAGTTTTGCGATTCCTTTCTCCACGCTCGGCGGGTTTTTCGCCTATTTGAGCTTTACGCATATGGACTGGCCCTTGCTCGCCGTGGTGAGCGTAGCGGCTGTCTTGGGCGGGTTCATCGGCGGGCGCATCATGACCTACCGGCTCTCGGCCGGCGTCGTGAAACAACTCATCGCCGTCCTGCTGCTGCTGCTCGCCGGAAAAATGATCTGGCAACTTTTGCGATGACTTCGATGCAGCCGATCAAGGATCAGGTCAAGCACGCTGTAGCAACGCGGTTGTGGCTCATTCCCGTACTGCCCTTCGTCATCCCGCTGCTATTGCTACCGCTGATACCGGGTTGGTTATGGAAGGCCGCCGATCCGGTGTATTTTGCCCTCCATCGCGAGGACATCTTGTTCGGTTATTTGGTGTACATCGTCGTCGTGCGCTTCGCGCTGCTCGATCTGATGTTGTTTTATGTGTCGCG
>JBFXEK010000212.1:0-4256 GCA_050180155.1 Thiomonas sp.
CACGGGTGGTGCGTGCCGACCATCTGTTCAAGGCCATCCACCGCAACGAAAAAGTCGAGATCGGCAACGTCAACTACGAACTGGAGCAGTTGCGATTGCAGGAGCGGCGGCTGCAGTTGCGCGGCAAGCTCGACACCATCGAGAAGGAGCGCATCGCACGCGAGCGCGCCGCCGAGGAGAAGCAGTTCGCCGCGCTGCAGCAGCGGCTGGAGCAGCTGCGCACCGAGATCGCCCGCGACGCGGTGATCGTCGAAACCGCCAGCGGCGACAAGGTGACGATTCCGCTGGCCAAGGTCGCGCAGGTCTACCGCTCGAACGACATGTCCTTCGGCCAGAAGGTGGGCTTTTATTTCGCCAAGCTCTGGGCCTTCATCACCGAAGACCCGCGCGAGGCCAACACCGAAGGTGGCATCTTCCCGGCGATTTTCGGCACGGTGATGATGGTGATGTTGATGACCGTGCTGGTCATGCCGCTGGGCGTGGTCGCCGCGGTGTACATGCGCGAATACGCCGGCAACGGGCCGATGATCCGCATCATCCGCATTGCGGTCAACAACCTCGCCGGAGTGCCGTCCATCGTGTACGGCGTGTTCGGCCTGGGCTTTTTCGTCTACGTCCTCGGCGGCAATATCGACCGGCTGTTTTTCGCCGAGTCGCTGCCGGCTCCGACCTTTGGCAGCCCGGGCATTCTGTGGGCGTCGCTGACCCTGGCCATTCTCACCCTGCCCGTGGTCATCGTCTCCACCGAGGAAGGGCTGGCGCGGGTGCCGCGCAGCCTGCGCGACGCCAGCCTGGCGCTGGGCGCGACCAAGGCCGAAACCCTGTGGCGCACCGTGCTGCCGATGGCCAGCCCGGCGATGATGACCGGGTTGATCCTCGCCGTGGCCCGCGCCGCCGGCGAGACCGCGCCGCTGATGCTGGTCGGCGTGGTCAAGCTCGCGCCCAACCTGCCGCTGGACAGCCACTTTCCGTACTTCCACCTGGAACGCCAGTTCATGCACCTGGGTTTTCACATCTACGACGTCGGCTTCCAGAGCCCCAACGTCGAAGCGGCGCGGCCGCTGGTCTACGCCACGGCCTTCCTGCTGGTGCTGGTGATCGTCGCGCTCAACCTCACCGCCGTGTCCATCCGCAACCGGCTGCGCGAAAAGTACCGCGGCCTGGAAAGCATCTGATCCTCGGGAATCTCCATCATGTCTGCCATCTCCCCCACGATCCGGGCCGACGCGCCGCGCCGCGCCGCCGTTGATCTGTCATCCATCGTTCGGCCGAGTGCGGCCTCGTCCGATGACCCGCCGCAGGCCAGCTTTTCCGTTCAGCAGGTCAACCTGTGGTACGGCGCGTCGCAAGCCTTGCAATCCATCGACATGGACATCCCGGCCAAGCGTGTGACCGCATTGATCGGGCCCTCGGGCTGTGGCAAATCGACCTTGCTGCGCTGCTTCAACCGCATGAACGATTTGGTTGAGAATTGCCGCGTCGAAGGGCGGATCGTGCTCGACGGCGTGAACATCTACGACCGCGCGGTCAATGTCGCCCAGCTGCGGCAGCGCGTGGGCATGGTGTTCCAGAAGCCCAATCCCTTTCCCAAATCGGTCTATGAAAACGTCGCCTATGGCCTGCGCATCCTCGGCGTGCGTGACAAACACCGCTTGGATGAGAGCGTCGAACGCGCGTTGCGCCGCGCCGCGCTGTGGGACGAAGTGAAGGACCGGCTGCAAGTCTCGGGCATGAGCCTGTCGGGCGGGCAGCAGCAGCGCCTGGTCATCGCACGGGCGCTGGCGCTCGAACCCGAGGTCTTGCTGCTCGACGAGCCCACGTCGGCGCTCGACCCGATTTCCACCGCCAAGGTCGAGGAACTGGTCGCCGAGTTGCGCAACGACGTCACGATCATCATCGTCACGCACAACATGCAGCAGGCCGCGCGGGTGTCGGACTACACGGCCTACATGTATCTGGGCAAACTGATCGAATTCGGCGAAACCGATCAGATTTTCCTCAAACCGCGCCTGCAGGAAACCGAGGATTACATCACCGGACGTTTCGGCTGACGACGCGCCAACGATGCAGCCCTCATCGCGCGCACATCGCAGGGTGCGGCAGGGTGCGGGGCTTTCCGTCGCACGAGCATGACACTGTCATATGATTGACACACTCCATTCCTAGGATGCCCGGGTGCTCTCAATCGCACAGTCCCATTCTCAGGAGAATTCGATATGCCTATCAACCGTCGTGCTTTTGCCAAAGCCGCTGCAGCGATTGCAGTGTCCGGGGTACTGGGCGCCGCTGCGGTCACGACTGCCTTTGCCGGGGTCAGCTTGACCGGTGCCGGCAGCACCTGGGTCTACCCGCTGGTGGCCAAGTGGTCTGCCGCGTACGAAAAAGAAACCGGCAACAAGATCAACTACCAGTCCATCGGCTCGGGCGGCGGCATCGCCCAGATCAAGGCCGGCACCGTGGCCTTTGGCGCCAGCGACATGCCGCTCACGCCCGAAGAGCTCGCCAAGGACGGCCTGATCCAGTTCCCCACCGCGGTGGCGGGCGAAGACCTGGTCTACAACCTGCCGGGCATCAAGCCGGGTGAGCTCATCCTCAACGGCCCGGTGGTCGCCGACATCTACCTCGGCAAAATCAAGAAATGGAACGACCCGGCGATCGCCAAGCTCAACCCGGGCGTGAAACTGCCCGATATGAGCATCACCGTAGTGCACCGCTCCGACGGCTCGGGCACCACTTTCACCTTCGCCGATTACCTGTCCAAGGTCAGCCCGGAGTGGAAGGAAAAGGTCGGCGCCAACACCTCGCTGAATTGGCCCACCGGGGTCGGCGGCAAGGGTAACGAGGGCGTGGCCGCGTATGTGCAGCGCATTCCCGGTGCCATCGGCTACGTCGAGTATGCCTACATTCTCGAGAACAAGCTGGCCTACGCCCGCATGATCAACCGCGACGGCAAGGTCGTCAGCCCCAGCCTCAAGGGTTTCCAGGACGCTGCGGCGCACGTCGATTTCAACAAGGCGCAAGATTTTTACGTCATCCTGACCGACCACACCGGCCCCGATACCTGGCCGATTTCCGGTTGTACCTGGCAGATTCTGCGCAAGGCCGCGCCGAAACAGACCAACGAGGAAGTGACCAAATTCTTCCTCTGGGGCTTCGAAAAAGGCCAATCGATGGCCGAATCGATCGCCTTCGGTCCCCTGCCGCAAAGCACGGTTGACGTAATCAAAGCATATTGGAAGAAAAACCTGGGTATTTGATGCCCAATATCGAGCAGCATCATGAATGGTTCCGAGGTTATGACGGCTGAGAACATCGAAGACGCCGCCACTTCGGAACAAAAATCCGCGCGGAGGGCGAGCTCTTCCGTTGCGGATTTTTTGTTCCGCAAAGGCACCGGGGTAGTGGCTTTCATCGTCGCCGCCGCTCTGCTGGCGATCATGGTGTCCTTGGTCATCGAAGGTTGGGAGGCATTGCACACCTTCGGCTGGAAATTTTTGATCACTAGCACTTGGGACCCGGTGACCAATGTCTACGGCGCTCTCGTGTTCATCGTCGGCACATTGGTCAGTTCGGCAATCGCCATGCTCATCGCTGTGCCGGTGAGCTTTGGCATTGCCTTATTCATTTCGGAGCTGTCGCCGCGCTGGTTGCGCAGCCCGATTTCGGCGTTGATCGAATTGCTCGCTGCGATTCCCAGCATCATTTACGGCATGTGGGGTTTGCTTGTATTCGCACCGCGATTTTCCCAGATCGAGCCATGGATTAATGACCATCTTGGCGCCATACCCTGGATCGGGGTCTTGTTTCAGGGCCCGCCGATGGGAATCGGCATGCTCACTGCCGGCATTGTGCTGGCGATCATGGTCATTCCGTTTGTTGCTTCCATCATGCGCGATGTGTTCATGATCACGCCGCCCGCGCTGAAGGAATCTGCATATGCGTTGGGAGCGACGACCTGGGAAGTCGCACGACACGTCATCTTGCCGTTCACACGAACCGCCGTCACTGGAGGCATCTTCCTTGGTCTGGGGCGCGCGTTGGGTGAAACCATGGCAGTCACTTTCATCATCGGCAATGCGAATAATCTGAGTGCCAGTCTGTTGATGCCTGGCAGTTCGATCGCTTCAGTCATTGCCAATGAATTCACCGAAGCAACGACAAGTTTATACAAATCATCGCTGCTGGCGCTTGGTTTGATTTTGTTCGTCATTACCTTGATCGTATTGGCTCTGGCCAAACTATTGCTTCTGCGGCTG
>JBFXEK010000213.1:0-4221 GCA_050180155.1 Thiomonas sp.
CGCGTGAGCAAGTTCGACAACGACGTCTCGCTGCTCGTTGCGACCAACCGCCCGGTGAGCAGCAGTCCCCACGTCGCGGCGTTGACGAACAGCGAGCGGCCACCGCCCAAATGGCTTTGCCAGTCGGCCGAGCGCAGCTTGTCGCGGATGAGCGCGTCGCGCGTCGCGGTGTCGGGAATGCGCAGCAGCGCTTCGGCCAGGCACATCAGCGCAATACCCTCCTGACTCGATAGGGCGTACTCCTGCAGCAGCGTCTCCACCAGGCCGCGCGACGGCTTGGCGCGCAGCCGCTCGGCTAGCTGCCGCGCCATTTGCTCTGCCGCCTGCGCCTGCGCGGCCGGCAGCTCGGCCTGAGCGATGAGCGCGGGCACACAGTCTGGCTCGGGGCGGCGGTATGCCGCGGTGATTGCAGCGCGCAGCACGGTCTGCGGCTGCACATCCTGCGCCAGATCGAGAAAGGGCACGACGACCCCAGCCTGCGGCAGTTCACCCCAGGCGGCTTCTTCCGCTGCGGGCTGCGCTGCGCCAGATTCGACGCGTTCGAGCCCTTGGAGAATCATGTCTTTGACCAGGGCGTGCGGTGAGCGGCTCTGCGCCTCAGCCGCTTGTCGGATGCGTTCCCGGATGCGTTCGTCGACCTTGACACCGATTGTCGTCACCGCCATGAGTTTTACCCGTTTACGAAAAATGAAGAGCTGCCAATGTGTCAAGGTTATACCGCAGATAGAAAAGGTTTTACCAGTCGGGTATGTTAGGTAAAACCCGCATACGCCTGGCGGGTCAAACCGCTACGCTACGTTTCACGTTTGCGACCCGACTGCGTGTCAACAGGCCCACGCGCAGGTCGTCGCAAACGACGACGGCCGCCAGGCTGCCGCTGACAAACGAACCGAGCCTGAACGACGGAGACTCTCATGCGCCCTTTGCGTCAATCGCTTCTCTCAGTTTTACTGACGGCTGGTGTGATGGCTGTCGGTAGTGCCGCGCAAGCTGCCACGCCGATCAAAATCGGCGTGCAGGCGCCGATCACCGGGCAATACGCCAATGAAGGGCAGGGCATCGCCGATGCGGTCAAACTGCTGGTGAAGCAGCAAAACGCCAAGGGAGGCTTGCTCGGCCATCCGCTCGAAGTCAAGGTGTGCGACGACCAGGGCGAAGCGGCGCCCGCGGCGATTTGCGCGCGGCAACTGGTCAACGACGGAGTGCTCGCCGTGATCGGAAGCTACACGAGCGGCGCAGCCTTGGCGGCGCAGCCGATTTACGCCCGCGCCAACGTCATCCAGACCTCCGACGGCACCAGCGATGAGCTGACCGCGCGCGGATACAAAACGTTTTTCCGCAACGCTCCGCCCAACAGCGCCGAGGCGATTTTCACTGCCGGGTACTTCAAGGCCGCGGGACTGAACAAAATTGCGGTCATTACCGACCACTCCAGCTTTGCCACCGGCCTGGCCGACGCGGTGGTCGCCGATGCCAAAAAAGAAGGCATCGACGTGCTCGACAAGGCCTATATCAATGCCGGTTCGCAAAACTACACCCCGGTGTTGACCAAACTCGCCGCGATGAACCCGCAGGCCATTTACTTCTCGGGGTATTACACCGACGGCGGCTTGATCAAGGCGCAAATGGCGCAACTGGGCATGAAGGCCAAATTCATCGGCGGCGACGCCAATCAGAATGTGGCTTTTGCCAAAATCGCCGGAAACGCTGCGGCGGGAGCGATCATCATCAATGTGCCCGCGCCCGAGGATCTGCCCTATCCTGCGGCCAAGGAATTCCTCGCTCAGTTCAAAGCCGCCTATGGGCATCAGCCGCCGAGCATTTTCACTCTGACCAACGCCGACGGCCTGCGGGCGATTCTCTACACCGCGGAAAAAATCAAAAGTGTCGATCCGGCCAAACTCATTCCCGCCCTGCACGAACTCAAGGACTTCGAGGGTTTGACCGGGACATTTTCCTGGAACGCAGTGGGCGAGCGCACCGGCAGCCCTTATGTGGCGTTCGAGGTCATGCCCGGCGGCGCTTACAAAATCATCTATCCGCCGAGCGCAGCCGGCAAATGATCTGATCATCGGGTGACGGCGCTGCCGCAGAGGTCGGCTTTTCGGGCCAACCCCTGCGGTCGCGCAGCGCTTCCAGGAGATCACCGATGCTCGGTACGATCGTTCAACAATTCGTCAACGGGTTGACCGTGGGCGGCATCTACGCGCTGATTGCCCTGGGCTACACCATGGTGTACGGCGTGCTGCGACTGATCAATTTCGCCCACGGCGACTTGTGCATCTTCGGGGCGTATGTCGGCCTGGTGGTGCTGGGCTCCGGGGCTGGCAGCGGGCATGCGCAGCTGTTGTGGCTCGGCGCAGCGTTCCTCGTGGCCGCGGTGGTGGTGGCTGCGGCGGGTGTGGTGCTCGAACTGACCGCCTACCGTCCCCTGCGCCGCGCAGACCGTCTCTCGGCCGTGGTGTCGGCGCTCGGCGCCTCGCTGTTCATCGAAAACGGCATCATGCTGATCTGGGGCCCGCAGTTGCGTGTGTTTCCGAGCAATTTGCTGCCGTCGATGCATTGGACGGCGCTGGGCGCGCGCATCGATCTGGTGCAGGTGCTGATCATCGCCGGCTCGGCGGTGCTCATGGCGGTGCTGTACTGGTTCGTCCACCACACCCGCTATGGCACGGCGATGCGCGCCACGGCCAGCGACCAGGATGCGGCGCGGCTGATGGGAATCAACGTCAACCGTGTGATCATCAGCGTGTTCCTCATCGGCCCGGCGATCGGCGCGATCGGCGGCTTGTTCATCGGGCTGTATTACCGCCAGGTGTACTTCACCATGGGGTGGAATTACGGATTGAGCGCGTTCATCGCGGCGATCATTGGTGGCATCGGCAATATTCCCGGCGCGATGCTCGGCGGCGTGTTGCTGGGCTTGTTCAATGCCTTCGCTGCCGGGTTCATTTCGAGTTCGTGGCAGGAGGCCATCACTTTCGCGCTGCTGATCGGCATTTTGCTCGTCAGGCCCACCGGGCTGCTGGGCGAGCGGGTTGCGGAGAAGGTATGAAGGCTGTGCTCGATGGGATCAACCGCCCGTGGATCGGCGCGGTGTTGTGGCTGGCGGGTTTGGCGGTTCCCCTGGCGCTCGATCAGACGTGGATGTTCATTGCGTCGCTGTTTGCCGTCTACGCCATCGTCGCGCTCAGCCAGGACATCGTGCTCGGCCGGGCCGGCATGTTCGACATGGGGCATGCGGTGTATTTCGGCGTCGGCGCTTACGCCACGGCGATTCTCAACACCCAGTTCAACTGGCCGATCCTGGCCACCTGGCCGGTGGCGGTGCTGCTGGCGGCGCTGGCCGGGGCGGTATTGTCCGCGCCCATCGTCAAACTGCGCGGTGATTACCTCCTCGTGGTGACCATCGGCTTGAACGCCATTTTCGTGCTCGCGCTGAACAACAATCTGGCGCGGATGACCGGCGGACCGGACGGCATTTTCGGCATCGGCGTGCCGAGCATTTTCGGCTGGCAGCTGGCCAGTGCCTCGGCGCAGTTCTGGCTCGACTGGGTAGCGTTTGCCGCGACCTTGGTGTTGATCCACAACCTCGATCGCTCGCACCTCGGCCGCACCCTCTACTACATCAAGCACGATCAACTCGCGGCAACGACCATGGGCATCGACATCCGCGCTTACAAAGTGCTCGCGTTTGCGCTCAGCGCCGCACTGGCCGGCTTTGCCGGCACGCTGTTTGCGGCGTTGATGGCGGCCGTCAGCCCCGGGGCGTTTGTGTTTACCGAATCGGTCACCCTGTTTGCCATCGTCCTCGTTGGCGGCCAGGGGTCGATCCCGGGAGTGCTGCTGGGCACGGCGCTGATGTTCGTCGTGCCACAGGCGTTCCGACAGTTTGCCGAATATCGCTACTTCGTTTTCGGCATCGCGATGGTCGTGGTCATGGTGCTACGGCCGCAAGGCATCTGGCCACGCCGTCGCAGCGCTGGAGCGAAGGCATGAGCGCGGCGCTGCTCGAACTCGACGACGTCGGGATTCGCTTCGGCGGTCTGCAAGCGGTGGCCAATCTGAGCTTTGCCGTTGGGGCGAACCAGATCGTCGGACTGATCGGGCCGAACGGCGCGGGCAAGACCACGGCATTCAACCTGATCACCGGCGTGTACAAGCCCAATGCGGGGCGTATCACGTTTGACGGCACCGACATCACCGGCTGGGCACCGCACC
>JBFXEK010000214.1:0-4205 GCA_050180155.1 Thiomonas sp.
TCAACTACGTCGAGGGCGAATCGCTGATCATGGCGCTCAAAGGGATTGCCGTGTCCAGCGGTTCGGCGTGTACATCCGCCAGTCTGGAGCCATCTTACGTGCTGCGCGCGCTCGGTCGCAGCGACGAATTGGCGCACTCCTCATTGCGCATGACCATCGGTCGCTACACCACCGAGGCCGAAATCGACGCCGCCGTGCGCCAGTTGCGCGACAGCGTGGCCAAGCTGCGCGATTTGTCGCCGCTGTGGGATATGTACAAAGAGGGCATCGACCTGAACACCATCCAGTGGGCGGCGCACTGAGCGGCAATGGGCCTGCGGCCAGCAGGGTTGCGACAATAACCGACAATACAACTCGGATTTGATCGAGAGGTCTTCTGCCCGCAGCGGCAGGAGTGACGAGGAGGACAACATCATGGCTTACAGCGACAAAGTGGTCGACCACTACGAAAACCCGCGCAACGTCGGTTCTTTTGCCAAAGACGATCCGCAGGTCGGCACGGGAATGGTCGGTGCGCCGGCCTGTGGTGACGTGATGAAGCTGCAAATCCGCGTGAACGATCAGGGCATCATCGAAGATGCGCGGTTCAAGACTTACGGCTGCGGCTCGGCGATCGCGTCATCGTCTCTGGTCACCGAATGGGTCAAAGGCAAGACCCTCGATGAGGCGCTGCAGATCCGCAACAGCCAGATCGCCGAAGAATTGGCGCTGCCGCCGGTGAAAATCCATTGTTCGATTCTGGCGGAGGATGCGATCAAGGCGGCTGTGAGCGACTATCAAAAACGCCATGCGCAGGCCGTCGCCGCGCAGACGGCTGAAGCACCGACGGCCTGAGCGCGGCGAATTTTCGGGGTGAACATCATGGCAGTGACTCTGACGGAGCGAGCGGCACAACAGGTGCAGCGCCACTTGGCCAAGCGCGGAGCGGGCATCGGTGTGCGCCTGGGGGTGAAAACCACGGGCTGCTCAGGCATGGCGTACAAACTCGAATTCGTCGACGCGCCTGCTCCTGAAGATCTGATGTTTGAAAGCCATGGCGTCAAGGTGGTCGTCGATCCGAAAAGCCTGCCTTATGTCGACGGCACCGAGCTCGACTTTGTGCGTCAAGGGCTGAACGAAGGGTTCCAGTTCAACAACCCGAACGAAAAAGACCGCTGTGGCTGTGGCGAGTCGTTCCGGGTCTGATGCGCGCTTGCCCGGTGCTCTTGCCCTGATGATTGAATCCACTTCGTACTTTGCCCTCTTCGGCCTGCCCGAAACCTTTGCCATCGACCTGCCGCGGCTGGAGCAGGCGCGGCTGGCGGTGCAGGCACAAGTCCACCCCGACCGTTTCGCCGGTGCGTCCGAACGCGACAAAAGGCTGGCGATGCAATGGGCGGCGCAGGCCAACGCCGCCTACCTCACGCTCAAACACCCGGTGCGCCGCGCCGCCTATTTGTGCGAGCGTCGTGGTGCCGCGGTCGATGCCGAGCGCAACACCGCGATGCCCGCCGAGTTTCTGCAACAGCAAATGCAGTGGCGCGAGTCGCTCGACGACATTCGCGCGCAGGGCGACTCAGCTGCGCTGCAGGCGCTACGCGCGCAGGTGCTGGAGCAGCGGCAGTCGCGGCTGGCTGCGGTGGAACAGGCGCTGGACGTGGCCCATGCGCCCGAACGTGCAGCGCAGGAGGTCCGCGCGCTGCTGTTTCTCGACCGGTTCATTGAAGAACTCGACCGCGCGCAAGACGCGCTGATGTCCCGCTGAGCGCACGCTCCGCGTCGATCTTGCACGATTTTGTTCATGGCGCTGCTGCAGATTTCCGAGCCCGGGCAATCCCCCGACCCCCATCAACATCGCCGCGCTGTCGGCATCGACCTGGGGACGACGCACTCCTTGGTCGCCACGGTGCGCAACGGCGCCCCGGTCTGCCTGCCCGACGCCAGCGGGCAGGTGTTGCTGCCGTCGGTGGTGCGCTATCACGCCGATGGTCGGGCCGAAGTTGGGTGGCAAGCGCGCGACGATCAGGCGATTGACCCAGCCAACACCATCGTGTCGGTCAAACGCTTCATGGGGCGCAGCCCGGCCGATTTGCCGCCCGAGGCGCTGGCGCATTATCACGTGGCCGACGATCCGCGCATGGTGCGGCTGCGCACCGCAGCAGGAGAGATCACTCCGGTGCAAGTCTCGGCCGACATTCTGCGCGTGCTGCGCTGGCGCGCCGAAGACACGCTCGGGGGCGAGCTCGTCGGCGCAGTCATCACCGTGCCGGCGTATTTCGACGAGGGGCAGCGCCAGGCGACCAAAGATGCAGCGCAGCTCGCCGGCCTGCATGTGCTGCGGCTGATCAACGAACCCACCGCGGCGGCGCTGGCATACGGCCTGGATCATGCCGCCGAGGGACTGTACGTGGTCTACGACCTCGGCGGTGGCACTTTCGACTTGTCCGTGCTGCGTCTGACCAAAGGCGTGTTCGAAGTCGTCGCCACGCGCGGTGACACCGCGCTGGGCGGTGACGTCTTCGACCGCTGCATCCTCGACCTCATGCTGCAACGGGCCGGTCAGCCGCAACTCGACAGCACGCTGCAGCGGCAGTGGCGGATGGCCGCGCGTCAGACCAAGGAAGCGCTGAGCTCGGAAGAGTCGGTGTCTTACGTCGTGCCGCTGCCAGACGGCGGGCAGGCCAGCGCCGAGGTGACGCGCGCCGAGTTCGAGGCCGTGGCCGCCCCGTTGGTGCAGCGCACGCTGACCTTGTTGCGCCAGGCGCTGCGCGATGCGCAGGTCGAGCCGGCGCAAGTCCAGGGCGTGGTGCTGGTCGGCGGGGCCACGCGCATGCCGATGATCCGCGCTGCGGTACGGCAGGACATGGGCCGAGAGCCGCTGACCGACCTCGACCCCGACCAGGTCGTCGCCCTTGGCGCCGCCATTCAGGCCAATGCGCTGGCGGGCAACGCCGGTGCCGATGACGTGCTGCTGCTCGACGTCATTGCGTTGTCGCTGGGCATCGAAACCATGGGCGGGCTGGTCGAGCACATCCTGCCGCGCAACAGCACTATTCCGCAGGCCCGCTCGCAGGATTTCACTACCTTCCGCGACGGTCAGACGGCGATGGCCATCCATGTGGTGCAGGGCGAGCGCGAGCTGGTCGACGACTGCCGTTCGCTTGCCCGCTTCGAGCTGCGGGGCATCCCACCGATGGCCGCTGGGGCGGCGCGGGTGCGCGTGACCTTTGCCGTCGATGCCGACGGGTTGCTGGAAGTCAGCGCGCAGGAGCTGACTACGGGCGTGCGGGCTCAGGTCCAGGTCAAGCCGTCTTACGGCCTGGACGATGCGCAAATCGCGCAAATGCTGCAAGACAGCTTCACCCACGCCGAAGAAGACCGTCACGCCCGCATGCTGCAGGAAGCCCGGGTCGAGGCTCAGGCTCTGCTGGCGGCCACGCGCAGCGCGATGCAGTTCGACCGCGACCTGCTCAGCCCGCAGGAAGACGCGCAAATCCACGACGCCATGGCGGCGCTCGCCCAGGCCGAGCAAAGTGGAGACATCGCCCGGATCCGCGATGCCACTGCAGCGCTCACCCGGCAGACCGACGCATTCGCCGCGCGCCGCATGAACCGCAGTATCCAACGCGCGCTTGCCGGGCAGGCGGTCGATCGCCTCGCCGAACTCGCCAGCGCGCAGCAAAAACGCGCCTCCTGACACTTCTTGGTTTTTCCCATGCCGACCATCACCGTTTTGCCGCATCCCGAATACTGCCCCGAGGGCAAGCAAGTGCAAGCCGGGCGCGGTACGTCGATTTGTGAGGCATTGCTGGAAAACGGCGTGCCCATCGAGCACGCCTGCGACATGCAGTGCGCCTGCACCACCTGCCATGTCATCGTCCGCAAGGGGTATGCCAGTCTGGGCGAACCGGATGAAAACGAAGAAGACATGCTCGACCGCGCCTGGGGACTGGAGCCGACCTCGCGGCTGTCGTGCCAGGCCATCCTCGCCGACGAAGACGTGACCATCGAGATTCCCAAATACTCGATCAACTACGCCAAAGAGCACGGCTGAATGCGGGTTGCCTGCAAGCAGGCAGCGGCGTTGCTGAACGCGTCACAATAGCAACTGGCTTGGTTGATGCGTCACATGAATTCGTCTGTGCCCCCCGGCTTGCTGATCCTGCACGGCAACCGCCTCGAACTGCTGCGCGACGTGCTGCTGCAGTGGCTGGCGCTGCTCCCTC
>JBFXEK010000215.1:0-4186 GCA_050180155.1 Thiomonas sp.
CGGGCTGGGCATCATGCTCGACGACTTGATCGCCGCCGCGTTCACCCTGCTGGTGCTGGCGGCGGCGGTGCGGCTATACGCGCTGCGATGAGCGAGCAGATGAAAGACCCCGTGCCTGACTGGTCCGGGCTGTGCACCCTGGCCGCCGACCTCGGCGCGGCGCTGCGTGCGCGCGGCTGGCGTCTGGCCACCGCCGAGTCGTGCACCGGTGGGCTGGTCTCTGCCGCGGTGACCAGCGTGGCCGGGTCGAGCGACTGGTTCGACCGTGGCTTCGTCAGCTACAGCAACGCCGCCAAGACCGCTTTGCTCGGCGTGCCCGCGGCGCTGATCGACCGCGTCGGCGCGGTCAGCGCCGAAGTAGCGCAGGCGATGGCGCAGGGCGCGGCGCTGCGCGCCGGGGTGGACGTGGCCGTGGCCGTCACCGGCATCGCCGGGCCGGGAGGCGGCACGGCGCAAAAGCCTGTGGGCACGGTGTGGTTCGGTCTGGCGTGGCAAGACGGCACGGCGCAGCGCACGCAAACCCGCCTCGTGCGGTTCGACGGCGACCGCGCCAGGGTGCGTTTTGCCGCCGCGGCGCTGGCGCTGCGCTGGGTGCAGCAGGTCGCAGGCGACGCTGCGGCGCGCTGAGCCTCAGCCGCGCGGCGGCGCGGTGTCGCGGAACGACTGGCGCTGCATCAGCTTGTCGTACAAGCGCGCCAGATTGGGGTACTGCTGTTGCCAGCCTTGGTCGGGGAAGCGAAATTCCACATAGCCGAGCGCCGCACCGACGGCGATGTCGGCCAACGTGAGGTGGTTGCCGCAGCAAAACGGTTTGTCGCCCAGCCCCTGCGACATGGCCTTGATGCCCGAAGCCACTTTGCCCATTTGCCGCGCGATCCACGCCGGGCAGCGCTGCGCCTCGGTGCGGCCAGGCCAAGTCTGCTCCAGCCGCGCCGTGGCTGCGGCGTCCATCACGCCGTCGGCCAGCGCCTCCCAGGTGCGCACCTCGGCGCGCTCGCGCCCGGCTGCGGGGATGAGTTTGCCCACCGGGGTGAGGGTGTCGAGATATTCGACGATCACCCGCGAATCGAAAATCGCCTCGCCGTCATCGAGCACCAGGCAGGGCACTTTGCCCAGCGGGTTGGAGCGCATGATCTGGGTGTCTTCCGCCCAGACGTTTTCCTCCTCCCACTTGGCGTCGATCTTTTTTTCGGCCAGGGTGATGCGCACCTTGCGCACGTAAGGACTGGTCAGGGAACCGATGAGTTTCATGTTTTGTGCTGCTGGGGAAGGGCAAATCAGTATATCAACGGCCCCGGATACGACGGCAGCGTGTCGCCGCCTTCCTACAATGCACGCATGACGCCGAACACCGCACCTCAGTCCTCCCCCGCCGCCGCCCTGGACGCGCTGTCGCCGCTGGACGGGCGCTACGCCGCCAAGCTCGACGCCCTGCGCCCATTTTTGTCCGAAACCGGGTTGATGCACGCCCGGGTGCAGGTCGAGGTGGCTTGGTTCATCGCGCTGTCGGATCTGGGCTTGCCCGAATTCCCCGCGTTGCCTGCCGCGGCGCGCGACGCGCTGCACGGCTGGGTCGCCGAATTCGGCAGCGCGCAGGCGGCGCAGATCAAAGCCATCGAACGCACGACCAACCACGACGTCAAGGCAGTGGAATACTGGTTGAAGGAGCGCAGCGCCGCCCTACCGGCAGTTGCGCCTTACGCCGAGTTTTTCCATTTCGCCTGCACCTCCGAAGACATCAACAACACCGCGCATGGGCTGATGCTGTCGGGCGCGCGTCGCCACGTGCTGCTGCCGCTGCTGCAGCGGGTGCTGCGCCGGCTGCTGGAGCTCACCGCCGAACTGGCCGAGCAACCGATGCTGTCGCGCACCCACGGCCAGACCGCCAGCCCGACCACGCTGGGCAAGGAATTCGCCAACGTCGCCCACCGCCTGCGCCGCGCCGTCGGCGCAATCGAAGGCGTGCCGCTGACCGCCAAGATGAACGGCGCCGTGGGCAACTACAACGCGCATCTGGCGGCCTACCCCGACGTCGACTGGGAGGCGTTCGCCCGCGGCGTGGTCGAGTCGCTCGGGCTGACGTTCAACCCCTACACCATCCAGATCGAGCCGCACGACGCCATGGCCGAGCTGTTCGACGCGGTGGCCCGCGCCAACACCATTCTCATCGACCTGTCGCGCGACATCTGGGGCTACATCTCCTGGGGGTATTTCAAGCAAAAGACCAAGGCGGGGGAGATCGGCTCGTCGACCATGCCGCACAAGGTCAACCCGATCGACTTCGAAAACGCCGAGGGCAACCTCGGCGTGGCCAACGCACTGCTGCGGCACCTGAGCGACAAGCTGCCGATTTCTCGCTTCCAGCGCGACCTCACCGACTCGACGGTGCTGCGCAATATGGGCGTGGCGCTGGGTCACAGCGTGCTGGCGTGGGACGCGCTGCTGCGCGGGCTCGATAAATTGCTGGTTCATCCGCAGCGGCTGGCCGAAGACCTCGACGCCGCCTGGGAGGTGCTGGCCGAGGCGGTGCAGACGGTCATGCGCCGCCACGGTCTGCCCAACCCCTACGAGCAGCTCAAAGAACTCACCCGCGGCAAAGAGATCACCGCCGAGTCGATGCGCGCCTTCATTCGCGGGCTGGATCTGCCCGCAGCCGACAAACAGCGGCTGCTGCAGCTCACCCCGGCGAGCTACACCGGCGCTGCCGCCGCTCTGGCGCGCCGGCTGAGCGCCGGCGGTTGAACGGGAGCGCCGCCATCATGCTCAAGCTGCTGCTCAAATGGCTGCTGTCGGCGTGCGCCTTGCTCGCCGTGGCCTATCTCTACAGCGGCGTGCAGGTCGGCGGTTTTGCCGCGGCGATGTGGGCTGCGCTGGTCATCGGCCTGCTCAACGCGCTGGTGCGGCCGGTGCTGTTCCTCCTCACCCTGCCGATCACCGTGCTCACGCTCGGGGCTTTTTTGTTCGTCATCAACGCGCTGATGTTCTACGCCGCATCGGGCCTGCTCGACGATTTTCACGTGCGCAGCTTCGGCGCCGCGCTCATCGGCTCGATTCTCTACAGCATCGCCGGGGTGATCATCGACAGCGCGCTGCAAGGCCTGCGTCTGGGGCCGCAGCGTTAGCGGCCGTCGCCAGCGAGCGGCTCTGCCGCAGCACAACGGCGGGTTCGCCCACCCCGTGTCAGTGCTGCCAGACGCTGGCGCTGCCCTGGCGCGCCATCTGCATCAGCCGCGCCACGCGCTCCTCGGTGGACGGATGGGTGCTGAACAGTTGCGCGATGCCGCCGCCGTGCAGCGGGTTGAGGATCATCATCTGCGCCGTCGCCGGGTGCTCCTCGGCAGTCTGGAACGGCACGCCGCGGGCGTAGGCTTCGATTTTTTGCAGCGCCGCCGCCAGCGCCGCCGGATCGCCGGAAATCTCCGCGCCGCCGCGGTCGGCCTCGAACTCGCGGGCGCGCGAAATCGCCATTTGGATCAGGCTGGCGGCCAAGGGGGCGAGCAAGGCCACGGCGATGCCGGCCACCGGGTTGACCGGTCGGCCGTTTTCATCGCGCCCGCCGAAAAACACGGCAAAGTTCGCCAGCGCCGAAATCGCCCCGGCCATGGTGGCGGAAATGGTGGAAATGAGGATGTCGCGGTGCTTGACGTGCGCCAGTTCGTGCGCCATCACCCCGCGCAGCTCGCGCGCGCTGAGCACGCGCAAAATGCCCGTCGTGGCGGCGACGGCGGCGTGCTCGGGGTTGCGGCCGGTGGCGAAGGCGTTGGGCGCGTCTTCCTGGATCAGATACACCCGTGGCATCGGCAGCCCGGCGCGCTGCGCCAACTCCTGCACCAGCGCGTAGAACTGCGGCGCGCTGGAGGCGTCGACCTCCTGCGCGTTGTACATCCTCAGCACCATTTTGTCGCTGAACCAGTAGCTGAAGAAGTTCATGCCCAAGGCGAACAGCAGCGCCAGCACCATGCCCTGCTTGCCGCCGAGCATCGAGCCGATGACGACGAACAGCGCGGTGATCGCAGCCATCAGGATGGCGGTTTTCAGGATGTTGAACATCTCGACTCCGATACGTTTGGATACAACGGCACTAGATTGTGCAGGCAAATCAAAGTTCAAGGGCGCAAAGGGGTCAAACCGCAGGCGGCAGCGGCAACACCAGACCGACCCACGGCTGCGCCTGCGGCACCCATTG
>JBFXEK010000216.1:0-4186 GCA_050180155.1 Thiomonas sp.
ACCCCGGCAGACACGGCCAAACCCGCCGCCGGCCAGCCCGCAGCGGCCGATCCCACGGTGGAGAGCTACCGCCGCCGCCTGAGCATGACGGTGCTGAGCTGAAACAAAGACGCCGACTTCAAGTCGGCGTCTTTCATGGCGTGGGCCGATGCGCTAGAGCGTGATCTGCGTGCCCAGCAGCTTGAGGAACTGCGCGAGCCAGGCCGGGTGCGCCGGCCAGGCCGGCGCGGTCACCAGATTGCCCTGCGTCACCGCCTGGTCCACGGCAATGTCGGCATAGTCACCGCCGGCCTCGCGCACCTCCGGGCCGCAAGCCGGGTAAGCCGAGCACTTGCGGCCTTGCAGCACCCCGGCGGCGGCCAGGATCTGCGCGCCGTGGCACACCGCCGCCACCGGCTTGTTGGCGCTGAAAAAATGCCGCACCAGATCGAGCACCTTGGGGTTGAGGCGCAGGTATTCCGGCGCCCGACCACCGGGAATGACCAGCGCGTCGTAGTCTTCGGCCTTCACCTCGGCAAACGTGGCGTTGAGGGTGAAGTTGTGCCCCGGCTTTTCCGAATAAGTCTGCGCGCCCTCGAAGTCGTGGATCGCGGTCTTCACCTGCTCGCCGGCCTTTTTGTCCGGGCAGACCGCGTGCACCGTATGCCCCACGGCCAACAGGGTTTGGAACGGCACCATGGTTTCGTAGTCTTCGGCGTAGTCTCCTGCCAGCAGCAGAATGCGTTTTGCAGCCATGTTCTGTCTCCGTTGTCGCCGCACATGCGGCAAGCGCATTGTGGGCCGCGGCGGCTGAAAACCTCAAGCCCGCCGAGCGCAACCACGGGGTTTCTACAATCGCCAACTTGCGCAATGAAAGCCCGCCCATGACCTCTGCCCTGCTGCAATCCTCCCTGCATTCGCTGCCGCTGCTGTCGCGCGGCAAGGTGCGCGAAAACTACGCCGTCGGCGCCGACCGGCTGCTGATGCTGGCCACCGACCGCATTTCGGCGTTCGACGTCATCATGGTCGAGCCGATCCCAGGCAAGGGCGAAATCCTCACCCGCATGGCGCGGTTCTGGTTCGACCTGCTGCACGACGTGGTGCCCAACCATTTGTTGCCCGACGACCCGGAATCGGTGGTGGCGGCAGACGAGCGCGAGCAGGTGCGCGGCCGCGCCATGGTGGTCAAACGGCTCAAACCGCTGCCGGTCGAGGCCGTGGTGCGCGGCTACCTGGCGGGGTCGGGGTGGAAGGACTATCAGGCCAGCGGTAGCGTGTGCGGCGTCAAGCTGCCGGCGGGGCTGAAACTCGCCAGCCGTCTGCCCGAGCCGATTTTCACCCCGGCGACCAAGGCCGAACTCGGCGCGCACGACGAAAACATTTCGTTCAGCCAGATGGCCGCGACCATCGGCACCGAAACGGCGATGCAGGTGCACGACGCCAGCCTGGCGCTCTACCAGCGTGCTGCCGACTACGCTGCGGCGCGCGGCATTCTGATTGCCGACACCAAGTTTGAATTCGGCCTCGACGAAAACGGCGTGGTCACCCTGATGGACGAGGTACTCACCCCCGATTCCTCGCGCTTCTGGCCGGCCGACACCTGGGCCGAAGGCATCTCGCCGCCGAGCTTCGACAAGCAGTTCCTGCGCGACTGGCTGGAGAGCGTGCCCGGCTGGAACAAACAGCCGCCACCGCCGCATCTGCCCGCCGACATCATCGCCAAAACGGCCGAGCGTTACCGCGAGGCGCTGCAGCGGCTCACCGCCTGAGCCAGCTGGCGGCTCAGCGCAGCGCGTAGGCCGCCACCGTGCCGACAAACAGCGCCAATCCAAGGTAGTGGTTGAGGCGGAAGGCGCGGAAGCATTGCGCCGGATCGCGGCTGCGGATCAGGGTGTAGTGGTGCGCCGCCTGCGCTGCGGCTGCGGCAACGCCGAGGAAATACGGCCAGCCCAGGCGCAGCGCCCAGCCGACCGCGGCCCAGATGGCGATGAACGCGCTGTAGCTGGCCATCACCGCGGCGACATCGGCGCGGCCGAAAGTGATCGCCGAGGTCTTGATGCCGACCTTGAGGTCGTCGTCGCGGTCGACCATGGCGTACTCGGTGTCGTAGGCCAGCACCCAGAACAGATTGCCCAGCAGCAACACCCAGGCCAACATCGGCACCTCGCCACGCGCGGCGGCGAAGGCCATGGGGATGCCAAAACTGAACGCCACGCCGAGATACGCCTGCGGCAACGCCAGCCAGCGTTTGGTCCAGGGGTAGGCGATGGCGATGAGCAGCGCGGCCACCGACATCTGGATGGTCAGCGCGTTGGTCGTCAGCACCAGACCGAAGGCGACGAGCGCCAGCACCGCGCCGACGGCAAGCGCTTCGCGCGTGGACACCCGGCCGGCGGTCACCGGGCGCTGCGCCGTGCGGCGTACGGCGCGGTCGAAATCCTGGTCGGCGACGTCGTTGACCGCGCAGCCAGCCGAGCGCATGAGAAACGTCCCGGCGATGAACACGACGACCAACCACCAGTCTGGGCGACCGTTGCTTGCGATCCACAGTGCCGACAGGCTCGGCCACAACAACAGCAGAGAGCCGACCGGCTTGTCCCAACGGATCAGAGCCAGCCACAAACGTAGACGTTCCATGCGCGAATTATCGCCAGCCGCAACCCCGAGAGGCACGGCGGCTCAACTTTCGAGCAGGCTGCGCAGCATCCAGGCGGTTTTTTCGTGCACGTCCAGCCGCTGGGTCATCAGGTCGGCGGTGGGCTGGTCGTTGGCGGCATCGGCCACGGCAAACACCTCGCGCGCGGTCTTGGCCACCGCCTCATGCCCCTTGACCAGGATGGCGATCATGTCCTGCGCCTTGGGCGGCTGCGCCGGCGCGTCGTCCAGGCTGGAGCGGCTGCTGAACGCCTGATACGAACCGGGGACGAAAAAGCCCAGCGCGCGGATGCGCTCGGCGATCGGGTCGACCGCGTTCCACAGCTCGGTGTACTGCTGCATGAACATCAAATGCAGGGTGTTGAACATCGGCCCGGTGACGTTCCAGTGGAAGTTGTGCGTGGTCAGGTACAGCGTGTAGGTGTCGGCCAGCAGCCTCGACAGCTGCTCGGCGATGGTCTCGCGGTCTTTGGCGCTGATGCCGATGTGCAGCGCGGCGGCCGATGCCTGCAGGGCGGGAGAGGACTTGCTCATCGGGTTCCTTTCGATCGGGTTGAAACGCAAGTTTCGACCTTACCACGCCGTCGATACCGCAGTGGCATACGGCCCATGACGGCGAAAAAAATCAGTTGCCGTACCCCTGCGGGTTACGCTGCTGCCAGCGCCAGGCGTCGGCGCAGATTCGATCCAGCCCGCGCTTGGCCTTCCAGCCCAGCAGCTTCTCAGCTGCGCTCGGGTCGGCCCAGCATTCGGCGACGTCGCCGGGGCGACGGGAGACGATTTCATACGGCAGCTCGCGGCCGATGGTGCGGCTGAACGCCTGCACCATCTGCAGCACCGAATAGCCCTGGCCGGTGCCGAGGTTGACGGTGAACAGGCCCTCGTGCGCCAGCAGGTGATTCAGCGCGGCCACATGCCCTTCGGCCAGATCCATCACGTGGATGTAGTCGCGCACCCCGCTGCCGTCGACCGTCGGCCAGTCGCCGCCGAACACCCGCAGCTTGGGCAGCCGGCCCACGGCGACTTGGGTGATGAAAGGCATCAGGTTGTTGGGGATGCCGCGCGGGTCTTCGCCGATCAGCCCGCTCTCATGCGCGCCCACCGGGTTGAAGTAACGCAGCCGGGCGATGCGCCACTGCGGCTCGGCGCGGAACAAGTCGGCGAGGATCTCCTCGATCATCAGCTTGCTGCGGCCGTAAGGGTTGGTCGCACTGGTCGGGAAGTCTTCGCGGATCGGCACGCTCGCCGGATCGCCATAGACGGTGGCCGAGGACGAAAAAATGAGGTTGCGCAGCCCGGCTCGCTGCATCGCTTCGAGCAGCGTCACCGTGCCGCCGACGTTGTTGTCGTAATACAGCAGCGGCTTTTCCACCGACTCGCCCACCGCCTTGAGCCCGGCGAAGTGGATCACCGCCTGCGGCCGGTGCGCGGCCAGCGCGGCATCGAGCGCTTTGGCGTCGCGGATGTCGGCCTGAATCAGCGCCGGGCGCTGGCCGCTGATGGTCTGCACCCGCGCCAGCGACTCGGCGCTGCTGTTGCACAGGTTGTCGTA
>JBFXEK010000217.1:0-4175 GCA_050180155.1 Thiomonas sp.
CCGAACTTGGTCGCCAAGAACACCTGATCGCGCCGCCCGGCAATGGCGCGACCGACCAATTCCTCGTTACGGCCGACGCCGTACATATCGGCGGTATCGAGCAGGTTCACCCCCAGATCGAGCGCGCGGTGGATGGTGGCGATCGACTCCGCGTCATCGCCTTGTCCGTAGAACTCGGACATGCCCATACACCCCAGCCCCAGCGCCGACACCGCCGGCCCGCCTGCTCCCAATTGTCGATACTGCATCACAGCGCCTCCTTGCAGATTCGTTCGACCCGCAGCGTTCAAGCCTATCGGCTTGGGTGCGCAGGCGCTGTTACCGTCGGTAAATCAAGCTGTAAAAACGCTGCGGTAGAGGAACACACGGCTCGACCGGGCAATCAGCGCGTCTTGCCCGTCAGCGCAATCATTTCGCGCGCCTCCTCCGGCTCGGGCAGGCCGCTGGCCACCGCCAGCGCCATGATGCCCAGACTGATGATCACGACCACGACCATACCCTGGTAGAACGTCAGCAACCCGGTGCCGCCGATCAAATCCTTTGGCCCCAGATAGGTCACCAGCCACATGGCGAAAAAATACGGCGCCAACCACCACGCGCCTTTCCATTGCAGATGGCCGAGCTTGCCGCCATGTGTTGCCGCCTGGTACAGCACGAACAGCACGAAAATCACCGCCAGGCCACCGAACAGGAAGTCGTCGGTTCCCGCACCCGACCAGTAGATGATGAAGTTGGAGACGATGAACGCCAGCGGCGCCCACAGCCCGGCGCCTTTGAGGGTGTAGGGACGCGGATAGCTGCCCAGGGCAGGCTGCGGCGCAGGGTCATCAGCGCCACCGGGCCGATGCCGTAGCCCAGCACCGTGGCCGAAGAAATGAAGGTGACGATTTTCTGCCACGATGGAAACGGCAGGAAAAACAAGATGCCGACGATCCAGGTGATCCACAGCCCGGTGGACGGCGCGCCGTTTTTGTTCAACTTGGCGAACCACGGCGCGGCCAAACCGTCCTTGCCCGTGGCGTAGACCACGCGCGCCGTGGTGCCGCCGTACACCAGCCCCGTTCCCGCGGGCGAGACCACGGCGTCGATGTACAGCAGCACGGCCAACCAGCTCATCCCCAGCAGCATCGCCAGCCCGGCGAACGGCCCGGATACGCCGGTGAAATGCAGCTTGTCCCAACCTTTGGCGATGTCCGCCGGGCTGACCGCGCCGATCAGCGCCACCTCTAGCATGACAAAAATCGCTCCGGCGATGAGCACGGAGCCGATGATGGCGATCGGCACGTCACGCTGCGGATTTTTCGCCTCGCCCGACAGTTCGATGGCCTGGCGAAAGCCGAGGTAACTGAACACGATGCCCGAGGTGGCGATGGCGGCGATCGTGCCCTTGGCGCCGAACGGCGCAAACCCGTGGACGGTGAAATTGCCGGTATGGAACGACGCCAGCATCAGCGCCACGATGGTGAGGATGGGGATGACGAGTTTCCAGATCATCAGCGTATTGCCCAACCGCAGCAGGGCGCGCACCCCCCAGGCGTTGATCAGGATGAACGCGCCGAGCAAGGCGATGCTGACGACCATGCCTTCGTCGGTGAGCAAAGAGGTCTTGGTATCGACCATGCCCGGCAGGTAATTGTTGGCGTAGGTCACCACGGCCAGCACCTCCGCGGGCGCCACGGTGACGTAACCGAGGAAGACCACCCAACTGACCACCGCCGCGGCCAGATGGCCGTGACTGAGTTTGGGAAAGGTGATGACCGCGCCCATGCCGGGAAACGCGCTGGTCAGCTCGGCATTGACGAACGCCAGCACCAGGATCGCGGCGCCGCCGATGGCCCACGACAGAATGCTCGCCGGCCCGGCCTGCGTCGCCGCGGTCAGCGGGGCGAACAACCAGCCCGAGCCGATAATGGCCGTGAGGCTGGCGAACAACAGGCTCCAGATCCCCGCCGCTTTGCGGATGCCGTGCCCTGAAGCGGCTGTCTCGCCCGCCGCCGGCATGTGAACGCTTGCCATGTCGTACTCCTCTGAGGGGTTTGGATGTCTGCTTTTTAGGTGCTGTTGCCAGTCATGGCCGTGTGCAAAAGTAACCACCCGGCCGCAGCGACACATCTCTTTTCCGCTGATTCCTCGTGCCCGCCGCGCCGACACGCCGATTCGCTATGCTTGTCGCATGAACAAACAACGTGTTTTGCGCCATCAACGCAACCATCTCATCGACCGCAACTTCCCCAGCGCCGGAGAAGATGCCGCCATCGTCGCCGTCGAACCGTCGCCGTACGACCGCCCCGGCAGCAGCTACAAGCTGGCGTTCACCGATACCGACTTCATCCTGCGCGAAGACATGCGCCCGGTGCGGCTACAGCTCGAACTGCTCAAGCCCGAATTGATCCAGACCGAGCACGGCATCGAATCGACCGTGGTGATTTTCGGCAGCGCGCGCATCCTGCCGCGCGACGTGGCCGAACAGCGGCTGGCGCAGGCGCAGCGCGACGGCGACGTCAAAGCCGTGCGCCGTGCGCAAATGCAACTCGACATGTCGCGCTATTACGAAGAGGCACGGCGCTTTGCCGGCCTGGTCACGCGCGCCACCTGCGACGCCGACACCCCGCTGGTGGTCACCACCGGCGGCGGCCCCGGCATCATGGAAGCGGGCAACCGCGGCGCCTACGAAGCCGGGGGCAAAAGCGTCGGGCTGAACATCGTGCTGCAGCACGAGCAGCGGCCCAACCCCTACATCACCCCCGAGCTGTGCTTTCAGTTCCACTACTTCGCCCTGCGCAAAATGCACTTTTTGATGCGCTCGGTCGCGCTGGTGTGCTTTCCGGGCGGATTCGGCACGCTGGACGAACTGTTCGAGGTGCTCACCCTCACCCAGGCGCGCAAGGTGCGTCAGCGCCCCATCCTGCTGTTTGGCGAAGCGTTCTGGCGCAAGCTGATCAACTTCGACCATCTGGTGGACACGGGCATGATTTCCCCCGAAGACGTGCATCTGTTCCATTTCGTCGAAACCGCCGAGCAGGCCTGGAGCGTGCTCGAACGGGAGTTCGCCCGCAGCGACGGCGACACCGTGGACACCGGCAAGGCCATGGCCTGAGCCGATGCTGCGAACGAACCCGCCAGCCGCCGCCGGTCAAAGGAAATGCCATGCCCTCGCCTCGACCCGTCCATCTGATCGGCGCGCCCACTGACATCGGCGCAGCAGACCGCGGCGCGTCGATGGGCCCGGAAGCGCTGCGCGTGGCCGGCATCGATCGTGCGCTGCGCGCGCAGGGTGTGGAAGTGGTCGATCTGGGCAACCTCGGCGGCCCGCACAACCCCTGGCAGCCGTCGCGCGACGGCTATCGCCATCTGCCCGAGGTCATCGCCTGGAACACCGCCGTGCACCGCGCCGTCGGCGCGGCGTTGCACGCCGGGGCGTTACCGCTGCTGCTCGGCGGCGACCACAGCCTGGCCATCGGCTCGCTCAGCGCGGTGGCGCAGCATTGCCGCGCGCAGGGCCGCAAGCTGCGCGTGCTGTGGCTGGACGCGCACGCCGATTTCAACACCCACCGCGTCACGCCGACGGGCAACCTCCACGGCATGCCCGTGGCCTGTCTGTGCGGCAACGGCCCGCCGGGGTTGATCGATCTGGGCGGTGCGGCACCGCAGCTTGCGCCGTCGTGCATCCGGCAGATCGGCATCCGCAGCGTCGACGCCGACGAAAAACGGCTGGTGCACGCCGCCGGGCTGGACGTGTTCGACATGCGCTTCATCGACGAGCACGGCATGCGCGAGACCATGAATCAGGCGCTGGCCGGGCTGGACGCCGACACCCACCTGCACGTGAGCTTCGACGTCGACTTCCTCGACCCGGACATCGCCCCCGGCGTCGGCACCACGGTACGCGGCGGCCCGACCTACCGCGAAGCGCAGTTGTGCATGGAAATGATCGCCGACAGCGGGCTGCTGGCCTCGCTCGACGTGGTCGAACTCAACCCCGCGTTCGACGTGCGCAACCGCACCGCCGAAGTCGCCGTCGAGCTCATCGCAAGCCTGTTCGGCAAATCTACGCTGATGCGCAGGTAAGGCGGTGCGGCGGCGCTGCGACAATGGCGCCATGCCAAAGAAGTTCGCCACCGCCCTGGACGCGTTGCAGCATGTCTGGGGCTACCCCGCATTTCGCGGCCTGCAGG
>JBFXEK010000218.1:0-4172 GCA_050180155.1 Thiomonas sp.
CTACCGACCCAACTCAGGCATTCGCGGTCCGGTTTCAGTGCATGGCGTGACCGGCAGCGCCTGCCGCGCCGCCGATTTTGTCACGTGGCTCGACCTTCAGGTCGACGTGGACCTCGCCGCCACGGGCGAACTTCACGTCCACGGGGATCACCGCACCAACGGTCAACGGCTGTTTGAGATCCATGAGCATCAGGTGGTAGCCGGAGCCGGGCTGCATGCGCAGCGTTTTGCCCGCAGGCAGCGGGATTTCGCTGACTTCGCGCATGCGCATCACGTTGTCCTCCATGCGCATGGTGTGCAGTTCGACATGGCCGCAAGCCGGCGACGATGCGGCGACGATGCGATCGTCCGCAGTGCCATGGTTCACCACGGTGAGAAAGCCGCCGCCGTTGCGCGCCCCGGGAATCGACGGCAAGGCCTGCGCCTGGGTGATTTCGATATCCGCGACGCGCTGCGCGACTGCGGCCGGCGTCACGCCGAGCGCAAGCACGGCCGCCACGGCCGCCGCCGCGCAGCGTTGCACGATGCTGCGTTTGCAGATCATGGACTGTCTCCTTGACGAAAAGCGTTGATGTCGAGCCGGGCCGTCGGCATGTGACAATCGCCCGGGCAAAGTGGGCATTTTGTCAGCAGCGGACAATACGCCCTGCGCGACAAATCGTCACACCCTGGATCCCCCTCATGTCTGCCTCTGCCTTGCCCGCCCTGCCACAGCGCATCACCCTCGCCGGAGGCTGTTTCTGGTGCCTCGACGCCGCCTTCCGGCCGCTGCGCGGCGTGCTGCGGGTGGAATGCGGCTACAGCAACGGCCATTCACCGCAGCCGAGCTATGCCCAAGTGTGCACCGGCAAAACCGGGCATGCCGAAGTCATCCGGCTGGATTTCGACCCGGACGTGCTGCCGCTGCCGAGGGTGCTCGACGTTTTTTTCGCCGTGCACGACCCGACCACGCCAAATCGTCAGGGCAACGACATCGGCACGCAGTACCGCTCTGGCATTTATTGCCATGGTGCCGAACAGCTCGCCGCGGTGCAGGTCTATGTGCAGGACTTGCGCAACCGCCGCGTCTTCACTGCTCCCATCGTCACCGAAATCCTCCCCGAGTCGAATTACTCTCCCGCCGAGCTGGAGCATCAGGATTATTTCGCCCGCCATCCGTACCAGGGGTATTGCGCCGCGGTCATCGCTCCCAAGCTCGACAAATTGCGCACACAGTACGCCAGCCTGCTGCGACGTCCAGAATGAATTGGCGGCATTCTGCGCCCCAGCTACCGCAGCGCGTTGCGCGATGGAGCGTGGCTTGAGCGGCGTGTAAACCGCCGGCAGCTCGCCGATCGCCACGCGGGGATGGGCCGGGCAGCGGCGGCGTTGAGCGGCCACCAGCCGGCATGCTCGCATAGACCGACTCCTGCGCGCCAAGCATCGGCCCCAACCCGCCCGAGCCAATTGAAACGCCTACGACGCGCCTTTACCTCGCTCCACCTGAACGTTATGTAATAACATGCTTTATGTAATTTCTTTTTGCTTGACTCTCCCATGTCCGCTCGACCATCAACGCGTTATTGGTTTGCCGAGTGCGTCGCAGCGCTCACGCTGCCGTCATGGACTTTGGCTATCGCACAGCCCCACAGCGCCGAGGCATTGCCGACGATCGAGGTCACCGCCGCCGCTGTGGCCGGCGAGCCCGGGGCGCCGACGCTCGCGCTCAGCGGCCCGCAGCTGCTGCTGCGTCAGGGCGGCGGCAACACCCTGGGCGCGGCGCTGTCCGGCCTGCCCGGGCTGACCTCGACCTGGTATGGCCCGAACGCCGACCGCCCGGTGGTGCGCGGGCTCGACGGCAACCGCGTCGACCTGCTGGCCAACGGCTCGCCGCTGCTCGACGCCTCGGCCGCCAGCCACGATCACAACGCCCCGCTCAATCCGCTGGCGGCGCGCTCGATCGAACTGCTGCGCGGCCCGCAGGCGCTGCGCTACAGCGGCGGCGCCGTCGGCGGGGTGGTCGACGTGATCGACGACGCCGTACCCAGCGAGCCGCTGCGTGGCATCGATGGCGCGGCGCAAATCGGCGCCGACAGCGCGTTTCGCAGCGGCAGCGCCGCGTTCACCGCCGACGGCGGCGATGGCCACGTCGGGCTGCACGCCGACGGCTACGTCCGCGACGCCGGCGATTACGCTGCGCCGCGCGGCGCCGTGGCGCCGTCGATCGTCGATGGCCGGGTGCTGAACTCGGGCGCGCGCGCCCAGGGCGGCAGCCTGGGCGGCGGCCTCACCGGCGATTGGGGATTCTTCGGTGCAGCGATCAGCGGCGACGCCAAGCGCTACGGCACGGTGGTCGACCCCAACGTGCAGATCGACATGCACTCCACCCGAGCGACGGTACGCGGCGCGCTGCGCGACGTGCTCGGCGCCGACCGCCTGGGGCTGGACTACACCCACACCGACTACCACCACACCGAAATCGACGGTGGCGAGCCCGCCACGCGCTTTGTCAACCGCGGCCACAGCCTGCGGCTCGATGCCGAGCGCCGCTTCGGCGGGGTGCGCGCCGAAGTCGGGATGCAAGCGCTGCGTTTCGATTTTTCCGCGCTGGGCGACGAAGCCTTCCTGCCGCAGACCCGCACCCGCCACACCGCGGTGTACGCGCTGGCCAGCGGCGAGGCCGGCGCCTGGGCCTGGTCGGCCGGCGCCCGCGCCGCGCGCGTGCAAGTCGAATCCGCCGGCGAAGCGGCCACCGGTATCGCCCGCTTCGGCCCGCCGCAGTCGCGCCGATTCACCCCGCTGAGCGTGGCGCTGCAGGGGCAATACGCGCTGACCCCGCAGCTGACACTGACCACCACGCTCTCGCACAACGAGCGCGCGCCCAGCTTCGACGAGCTCTACGCCAACGGCCCGCACGACGCCACCGGCGCCTACGAGCGCGGCAACCCGGCGCTGCCCAAGGAGCGTAGCCACACGCTGGAGCTGGGCATCAAGGCCAGTGCCGGCCGCGCGCGCTACACCGCTACCGCGTTCTACACCCGCTACGCCACCTACATCACCCTGCTGCGCAGCGGCCAGTCGGTGGACGGCGACGGCGAGCCGGTTTCGCCCGACGCACCGGGTGCACTGCCCGAATTCGACTCGGTCGGCGTGCGCGCGCGTTTCGTCGGCGTCGAGGCCAGCGCCTTGCAGCCGTTGTTCGACCACGGCGGCCGGCGGCTGGACCTGGCCGCGCGGCTGGACTGGGTGCGCGCCGACGATCTGCGCAACGGCCAGCCGTTGCCGCGCATCGCCCCGCTGCACTTCACCCCGACTCTGGTCTACACCCAGGGGCCGTGGAGCGCACGCGCCGAGCTGCAGATGGCCGCGCGGCAGACCCGCGTGCCGACCAACGACCTGCTCGGCGCCACGCCGGGCTACGTGCTGGTCAACGCCAGCCTGACGCAGCGGTTTTCCGCCGCCGGGCGGTCGGGGACGTGGTTCGTCAAGCTGAACAACCTGCTCGACCAGCGCGCGTACAACGCCACGACGCTCGACACGCTACGCAACCTGGCGCCGCTGCCCGGGCGGGGCGTGGCCGCAGGAATGCAATTCAGTCTGTAATTCAACGCGCCTGGCGCAGAATCTGCTGCAGCTGCGCATCGGACGGAACGCCGATCATCATGTCGGCGCGGCCATCAGCCTGACGCCAAACCAGCACCGGCACGCCGAACAATTTCTGGCCGTTATACAGCGCCAGATTGGCGGCGAGTTGCTCGCGGACCTTGGGCGAAATGGTCTGCGCCGGCTCGATGCCGCCGCCCGGCTGGCCGTTGGCGGCAAAGTCGTAATCGTCCTCGTTTTTGTAGAACGCCTGCAGCGGATCGCTCGCCTGCAAGATCGCTGCCGCTTTGGGCAGGCTGCTGGGCGTGAGCATACCCAGCGGAATCCAGCGGAATTGCACATCCACCTTGCCGACGAATCCCCGCAGTTTTTTGTACAGCTCGTGACAGAAGGGGCAATTCGGGTCGAAAAAAATGTACAGATGATGCGGCCCCCGCCCTTCGGCGATGAAAGTGGCACGGCCGATCCCAGCAAGCACTGCCTCGGCCTGGCGGGCAGTTTGCGCCATCAGCAGCGATGGGGTGGCGAGAGCGACAGCGGCAAAGACGCGCAGCGCGTGGCGGCGGCGGACGTTGGGTTGCGACTGCATA
>JBFXEK010000219.1:0-4167 GCA_050180155.1 Thiomonas sp.
TCCGCCGCAGCCATCCGCATGGCGCGCAGCGGCGCCAAAAACCTGACCGACACCGACGCGGTGTTCGCCTGAAACTGCGAGGAGATGACATGATGGACAACCAACCGATCCGCAAAGTCGCGGTGCTCGGCGCCGGGGTGATGGGCGCGCAGATTGCCGCGCACTGCATCAACGCCCGCGTGCCCGTGGTGTTGTTCGACCTTCCGGCCAAGGAGGGGAACAAGAACGGCATCGTCGACAAAGCCGTGGCCAACCTCAAGAAGCTCAACCCGGCGCCGCTGGGCAACGCCAATGAGGCCGCGTGGATTCGCCAGGCGAACTACGAAACCGACCTCGAACTGCTGCAGGACTGCGATCTGGTGATCGAGGCGATTGCCGAGCGCATGGACTGGAAGCACGACCTGTACAAAAAGGTCACGCCGCATCTGGGCAAGGCCACCCTCTTTGCCTCCAACACTTCCGGGCTGTCGATTACCGCGCTGTCCGACGGTTTCGACGCCGAGCTGCGCAAGCGTTTCTGCGGGGTGCACTTTTTCAACCCGCCGCGCTACATGCATCTGGTCGAACTCATCCCGACCGCCAGCACCGACGGCGCCATTCTCGACCGGCTGGAAACCTTCCTCACCACCACCCTGGGCAAGGGCGTGGTGCGCGCCAAGGACACGCCCAACTTCGTCGCCAACCGCGTCGGCGTGTTTTCCATCCTTGCGGTGATCAAGGAGGGCGAAAAGTTCGGCCTGGGCTTTGACGTCATCGACGACCTCACCGGCAGCAAACTCGGCCGCGCCAAGAGCGCGACCTTCCGCACCTCCGACGTGGTCGGCCTGGACACCATGGCCCACGTCATCAAGACCATGCAGGACACCCTGCCGGCCGACAAAGACCCGTTCGCCCCGCTGTATGCCACGCCGCCGGTGCTCTCCACCCTGGTGAGCCAAGGCGCGCTGGGGCAGAAAACCGGCGCGGGCTTCTATAAAAAAGTCGGCAAGGACATTCTGAAGTTCGACCCGGCCAAGGGCGACTATGTGCCGGGCGGCGGCAAGGCCGACGACATCGTCGTGCGCATGCTGAAAAAACCGGCGGCCGAGCGCTTCAAGCTGCTGCGCGAATCGACCAACACGCAGGCGCAATTCCTCTGGAGCATTTTCCGCGACGTCTGGCACTACTGCGCGGTGCATCTGGCCGACATCGCCGACAACGCGCGCGATCTGGACTTTGCCATCCGCTGGGGATTTGGCTGGAACGAAGGCCCGTTCGAGACCTGGCAGGCCGCAGGCTGGAAGCAGGTGGCCGAGTGGATCAACGAGGACATCGCTAGCGGCAAGGCGCTGTGCAGCGCGCCGCTGCCCGACTGGGTCGGCAAGGTCGATGGGGTGCACAAGCCCGAAGGTTCGTACTCGCCGCGCAGCAACGCCTACATCGGCCGCTCGGCGCTGCCGGTCTATTCCCGCCAGCCGTTCAAACAGGCGGTGTTGGGCGAAAGCGGCCCCGACCCGCGCACTGCGGGCAACACCGTGTTCGAGGACGACTCGATCCGCCTTTGGACCGCGCCCGGCGCCGACGACGTGCTGGTGGCGAGCTTCAAGACCAAGATGAACACCATCGGCCCCGGGGTGATCGCCGGGCTGCACAAGGCCGTGGAACTCGCCGAGCGGCACTACAAGGGCGTGGTGATCTGGCAGCCGACTTCGCTTGCCGCCGGGCCGTTTTCGGCTGGGGCCGATCTGCAGTCGATGCTGCCGGCCTTTATGGCTGGCGGCCCGAAGGCCATCGAGCCGGAAGAAAAGAAGCTGCAAGACCTCATGCTCACGCTGCGCTATGCCCAGGTGCCGACTGTTGCCGCGGTGTCGGGTATTGCGCTGGGCGGCGGCACCGAGCTCAGCGTGTATTGCGCCAAGCGGGTGGCGCATTTCGAGAGCTATATGGGGCTGGTCGAAATGGGCGTGGGGCTGATTCCGGGCGGCGGCGGGCTGACGTATCTGGCGCGCCGCGCCGCCGAGGAAGCCAAGGGCGGCGACATCCTGCACTTCCTCAAGACCTACTACCAGGCTGCGGCGATGGCCACGGTGGGCAAGTCGGCGCTGGAAAACCGCAACCTCGGCTATCTGCTGCCGTCCGACCCCATCGTGATGCACGCGCATGAGCTGCTGCATGTGGCCATCGGCCAGGCGCGGGCGATGGCCGACGCCGGCTACCGCCCGCCGATCCCGGGGCAGACCTTCCCGGTGCTCGGCCGCAACGGCATTGCCAACATCCGCGCGCAACTGGTCAACCTGCGAGACGGCGGCTTCATCTCGGCGTACGACGATGAAATCGCCACCCGTATCGCGACCGTGCTGTGCGGCGGCGATGTGGAGGAGGGCGCGCAAGCCGACGAAGCCACGCTGATGGCGCTGGAGCGCCACCATTTCTGCACCCTGCTGGGACAGAGCAAGACCCAGGAACGCATCATGGGCATGCTGCAGACCGGCAAGCCGGTGCGCAACTGAACGCCCTCACGGAGACCGACATGAGCAAACAAGTGCAAGACGCCTACATCGTCGCCGCCAAGCGCACCCCCGTGGGCAAGGCGCCGCGCGGGCTGCTGAAAAACTACCGCCCCGACGACCTGCTGGTGCACACCATCCGCGCCGCGCTGGCGCAGGTGCCGGCGCTCGACCCCAAGCTGATCGAAGACGCGGTGATCGGCTGCGCCATGCCCGAAGGCGACCAGGGCATGAACGTCGCGCGCATCGCCGCGCTGCTGGCCGGCCTGCCCGATACCGTCGGCGGCGTGACCATCAACCGCTTC
This sequence comes from Thiomonas sp., assembly GCA_050180155.1. Taxonomy (GTDB): domain Bacteria; phylum Pseudomonadota; class Gammaproteobacteria; order Burkholderiales; family Burkholderiaceae_C; genus Thiomonas. The sequence goes on from JBFXEK010000219.1 coordinate 2,792, forward strand.
TGTGCCTCGGGCGTCACCGCCATCCAGATGGCGGCCGACCGCATCCGCGTCGGCGAGGCCGACGTGATGATCGCCGGCGGCACCGAGAGCATGAGCCGCGTGCCGATGGGCGGCTTTCACCCCAGCTTCAACCCGGCGATCTTCGCCAACAACGAACACGTGGGCATCGCCTACGGCATGGGCATGACCGCCGAAAAGGTGGCGCAGCAGTGGAAGGTCACGCGCGAGGAGCAGGACGCTTTTGCGCTGGCCTCGCACCAGAAGGCGCTGGCCGGGCAGGCGGCAGGCGAGTTCGACGACGAGATCACCCCGCTGGACATCGTCGAAAAATTCCCGCGGCTGGGCACCGCCGAGGTCGAGGTCAAGACTCGCAAGATGACCGCCGACGAAGGCCCGCGTGCCGACACCTCGCTCGAGGCGCTGGCCAAGCTCAAGCCGGTGTTCGCCGCCAAGGGCAGCGTCACCGCGGGCAACAGCTCGCAGACCTCCGACGGCGCGGGCGCGCTCATTCTGGTGAGCGAGAAGATTCTCAAGCAGTTCAACCTGACGCCGCTGGCGCGTTTCGTCAGCTTCGCGGTCAAGGGCGTGCCGCCGGAGATCATGGGCATCGGCCCGAAATTCGCGATCCCCGCCGCGCTGGACAAGGCCGGGCTCAAGCTCGACGACATCGGCTGGATCGAACTCAACGAAGCGTTTGCCGCGCAGTCGCTCGCCGTGGTCAAAGACCTGGGCATCAACCCCGCGGTGCTCAACCCGCTGGGCGGGGCGATCGCCTGGGGCCACCCGCTGGGCGCCACCGGGGCGATCCGCGCCGCCACCGCGATTTACGGCATGCGCCGGCGCAAGGCCAAATACAGCATGGTGACCATGTGCATCGGCACGGGCCAAGGCGCAGCGGGGATTTTCGAAAATGTCTGATCTCGCTGCCGCCGGCACTTTGTTCACCGAGCTGCGCGGCGGTGTGCTGCACGTGGTGTTCAACCGCCCGGACAAAAAGAACGCGCTGACTCTGGCGATGTACGAGGCGGCCAACGCCGCATTCGAGCGTGCGGCCAGCGACGCCGCGGTCAAGGCCGTGCTCATCGCCGGAGAAGGCAGCAGCTTCACCGCGGGCAATGATCTGCAGGACTTTTTGTCCAACCCGCCTCGGGGAGAAGACGCGCCGGTGCTGCAGTTTCTGCGGCACCTGGCAACCTTGGACAAACCGCTGATCGCTGCGGCGCAGGGATTTGCCGTCGGTGTGGGCACCACGCTGCTGATGCATTGCGATTTGGTTTACGCCGCAGATGATGCGCAGTTCGTCCTGCCCTTCGTCCACCTCGGCCTGTGCCCCGAGGCGGCGTCGAGTCTGCTGCTGCCGCAAATCGCCGGTTACC
>JBFXEK010000220.1:0-4160 GCA_050180155.1 Thiomonas sp.
TGTTTCAAAAAGTCATCCGGGCCTCGCGCCAACGGCTCCGCTTGCCCGCACCGGCAGGCAGTAGCCGTTGACCGAGGCCGTTCACCATTGGGAGTCACAGCCATGCAGTCCGGTCGTACCACTGTCTCGAAATTCCTCATTGAACAACTGCATGGCACGGACGACCAGGCCGATCTGGCCGCGCTGCTGGTGGACGTGGCGGCTGCGGTCAAAGCGATTTCGGCAATGACGTCCAAAGGCGCGCTCGGCGGCTACCTCGGCGCGCTCGACTCGCAGAACGTGCAGGGGGAAACGCAGAAAAAGCTCGACGTGTTGTCCAACGACGCCATGATCCAGGCGTGCGAGTGGGGCGGGCTGGTTGCCGGCATGGCCTCCGAGGAAATGGACGACCCTTACACCCTGCCCAAGGAGTTCGAGCGCGGCCCGTATTTGCTCGTTTTCGACCCGCTCGACGGGTCGAGCAACACCGACGTCAACGTCTCGGTCGGCACCATTTTTTCCGTGCTGCGTCACAGCAAAATCGGCGACCCGACGGTGCAGGACTATCTGCAGCCGGGCACCCGGCAAGTGGCTGCCGGCTATGCGATTTACGGCCCGGCGACCATGCTCGTGCTCACCGTCGGCAAGGGCACGCACGGCTTCACCCTCGACCGCGAAATCGGCAATTTCATCCTCACCCATCCCAACCTGCAGATTCCGGCCGACACCAGCGAATTCGCCATCAACACCAGCAACGAACGCTTCTGGGAGCCGCCGGTGCAGCGTTACGTCGCCGAGTGCAAGGCGGGCAAGACCGGCCCGCGTGGGCGCGACTTCAACACCCGCTGGATCGCGTCGATGGTCGCCGACGTGCACCGCATCCTGATGCGCGGCGGCATTTTCATGTACCCCAAAGACACCAAAGACCCGAGCAAGCCCGGCCGGCTGCGGCTGATGTACGAGGCCAACCCCATCGGCATGATCGTCGAGCAGGCCGGCGGCGCTGCATCCACCGGGCGCGGCCGCATTCTCGAAGTGCAGCCGACCTCGCTGCACCAGCGCGTGCCGGTGATGCTCGGCTCGAAAAACGAGATCGAGCGGCTGGAGCGCTATCACGCCGAGTACGATCGGGGTGAAGACAAGGTTTTCGATTCGCCGCTGTTCAAAGAGCGTTCGCTTTACCGCGACGAAGCGCGCGGCTGAAAGCGCGCTGCAGCGCCGGCGCGTCGCCGCGTGGCGCGCGCCCTGGCCCTAGCGCCACGCCGGATCGACCCGCAACGGCCCGCAGCACAGCGGGCGCTGCCAGACTGGTTTTGTCATTGCAAGAGAGGCTCGCACCATGTCCGTCAAACATCCCATCATCGCCATCACCGGTTCTTCGGGCGCAGGCACCACCACGGTGATGCGCAGCTTCCAGCACATCTTCCGCCGCGAAAACCTCAAGGCGCAGATCGTCGAGGGCGATTCGTTCCACAAATACAACCGCGCGCAAATGCGCGAGGAGATGAAAAAGCAGGAGGCCGCGGGCAACCGCCACTTCAGCCACTTCGGCCCCGAGGCCAACCTGCTGGGCGAGCTGGAAAGCGTGTTCAAGACCTACGGCGAAACCGGCGGCGGCAAGGTGCGCAAATACATCCACGACGCGGGAGAGGCCGCCGAGTTCGGCGTCGATCCGGGCAACTTCACCGACTGGAAGGACATCGAGCCCGGCTCCGACCTGATGTTCTACGAAGGACTGCACGGCGGCTATGCCGACGACAAGATCAACGTCGCCCGGCACGTCGACTTGCTGGTCGGCGTCGTGCCGATCATCAACCTGGAGTGGATCCAGAAGCTGCACCGCGACCAGATCCAGCGCGGCTACTCGCAAGAGGCGGTGATGGACACCATCCTGCGCCGCATGCCCGATTACGTGCACCACATCACCCCGCAGTTCTCGCGCACCCACGTCAACTTCCAGCGCGTGCCCACGGTGGACACCTCCAACCCCTTCATCGCCAAGGACATCCCTAGCCTGGACGAGAGCATGGTGGTCATCCGCTTTGCCAACCCCAAGGGCATCGATTTCCCCTACCTGCTGTCGATGCTGCACGACTCGTGGATGAGCCGGCCCAACACCCTGGTGGTTCCCGGCGGCAAAATGGGGCTGGCGATGCAACTGATTTTCACCCCCATGATCCTGCGCCTGATGGACCTCAAGCGCCGCGCCGGTTAAGCCTCGGAGACGTCCCATGACCACCCTGCAACTCGACACTCAACAACGCCGCCGTCTGGCCAACGCCATCCGCTTTCTCGCCATCGACGCCGTCGAGGCGGCCAAGAGCGGCCACCCCGGCGCGCCGATGGGCATGGCCGACATCGCCGAAGTGCTGTGGCGCAACCACCTGCACCACAACCCGGCCAACCCGCACTGGGCCAACCGCGACCGCTTCGTGCTGTCCAACGGCCACGGCTCGATGCTGATCTACGCCGTGCTGCACCTGACCGGCTACGACCTGCCGATCGACGAGCTCAAGCGCTTTCGCCAGCTGCACAGCAAAACCCCGGGCCACCCCGAAGTCGGCTACACGCCCGGCGTGGAAACCACCACTGGCCCGCTCGGTCAAGGCATCGCCAACGCCGTGGGCATGGCGCTGGCGGAAAAAGTGCTCGCCGCCGAGTTCAACCGTCCCGGCCACACCATCGTCGATCACCGCACCTACGTGTTCCTCGGCGACGGCTGCCTGATGGAAGGCATCAGCCACGAGGCCTGCTCGCTGGCCGGCACCCTCAAGCTGAACAAGCTCATCGCCTACTACGACGACAACGGCATCTCCATCGACGGCCACGTCGAGCACTGGTTCTCCGACAACACGGCGATGCGTTTTCGCGCCTACGGCTGGAACGTCATCGGCCCGATCGACGGCCATGACGCAGCCGCCGTGGAAACGGCCACCGCCGAGGCCAAGATGAGCGACAAACCCACGCTCATCATCTGCCGCACCACCATCGGCTGGGGCTCGCCGAACAAGGCCGGCACGCACGACGTGCACGGCGCTGCGCTGGGCGCGGCCGAAGCCGAGGCCACGCGCCGCGTGCTCGGCTGGGACTACGGCCCGTTCGAAATTCCCGCCGACGTCTACCAGGCTTGGGATGCGCGCCACCACGGCGCCAAGCTCGAAGCCGACTGGAACGCGCGCTTTGCCGCCTACGAAGCCGCCCACCCCGAACTGGCGGCCGAATTCAAACGCCGCATGGCGGGCGACCTGCCCGCCAACTGGGGGCAGACGGTGCAGGCGCTGTACGCCAAGGCGCGCGGCGTCACCGCGCCGACGGCCACGCGCAAATCGTCGCAGATCGCGCTGGAAACCCTGGTGCCCGCGCTGCCCGGGCTGTTCGGCGGCTCGGCCGACCTCACCGGCTCGAACCTCACCGCGGTGAAAGACTCGCACTCGTTCGAGAAGGCCGCGCCGGGTACCGCGTTCAACTACCTGTCGTATGGCGTGCGCGAGTTCGGCATGGTGGCGATGATGAACGGCATGGCGCTGCACGGCGGCTTCCTGCCGTATGGCGGCACCTTCCTCATGTTCTCCGACTACTCGCGCAACGGCGTGCGCATGAGCGCGCTGATGAAGCAGCGCGTGATCCACGTGTTCTCGCACGACTCCATCGGCCTGGGCGAGGACGGCCCGACGCACCAGCCCGTGGAGCAGACCCCCAGCCTGCGGCTGATCCCCAACCTGGACGTCTGGCGCCCGGCCGACGTGCTCGAAACCGCCGTGGCGTGGAAGCACGCCATCGAGCGCAAGCACGGCCCGAGCGCGCTGCTGCTGTCGCGGCAGAACGTGGCCTCCACGCCGCACCCCGAAGACGCCGAGCGGCTGATTTCCCGTGGCGGCTACGTGCTGTCGGAGGCGCAGGGCGGCAAACCGCAGATCGTGCTCATCGCCACCGGGTCGGAAGTCGAAATCGCGCTCAAAGCGCAGACCCTGCTGGCCGAGCAGGGCATTGCCGCGCGCGTGGTGTCGATGCCGTGCACCAACGCCTTCGACCGCCAGGACGCGGCCTACCGCAACGAGGTGCTGCCCGCAGGCGTGCCGCGGGTGGCGATCGAGGCGGCGCATCCCGATTTCTGGCGCAAATACGTCGGCCTCGACGGCGGCGTGGTCGGCATCAGCACGTTCGGCGAGTCCGCCCCGGCG
>JBFXEK010000221.1:0-4142 GCA_050180155.1 Thiomonas sp.
ATCGAAATCAAAAAATTCGATCCCGTCGCGCGCAATCATGTGAGCTATAAGGAAGGCAAGATCAAATAAAGCCGATCTGCCTGACGGCGTCTACCGCAGGCGCAATCCACCGTCCGCTCAGAAGCCGCGTCGCGGCATCTCAGCGGATTTTTTCTGCCCCTTGCCCACCGCAGCACCTTGCCGACCGCACAATACGGCGTCATCGCGGACGCCAGCGCCGCAGCAAGCCATGACTTCAGCCGGGTATTTCAACAGGAATGCACGCGGCGCGGCCGAGCCGGGCATGCAGGGCGCAGCAGCCAACAAGGCGGTTAAGCGCCGCCGTCGCCCAGCCCGCAGCGAATATCGGCAAGACACGCGGCGCGGCCCGTGTGTGGCATGGGCGGGCGGGTGCGTTCACACCGCCTCAGACCGGGGTGTAACGCCGCAGCCGTAGCGACAGGTCGCGCAACGCGGCCACACCGCTATCCTCGGCGCGATGGCACCAGTCCTGCAGCTTTTGCCGCAATTGTTCGGCGTTCAGATTGGTTTGCTCCCACACCGCTTTGAGCTCGTCGCGCATGTGCAGTAGCTTGCCCAGGTTGGGGCTGGCGCTGGCTGCGGCATCGACCAGTGCACGCGAGCGTTCGCACAGAATCTCGCGTTCGACGCCGATCCAGCGCCTGGCCGCGCGCAACACTGGCAGATTGGCTGCGCCCCCCTGCTGCGCGGCACGCGCCAACTCGGCCTTGAACGTGGCTTTGATACCCGCGGCGTAGCGCGCCATGACCTCATAGCGGTTGGCGATCACCGCCTGCAAAGTCTGCTGATCGACTTCGGCGCGCAATTCGCCTAGCCGGAACTGCGGCGGCAGTTTGCGCGGCTTGGCCAAACCGAACCAGGACAGCAGCCGGATGTAACCCCAGCCGATGTCGAACTCCCACCACTTGACCGACAGTTTGGCCGAAGTCGGGTAGGTGTGGTGGTTGTTGTGCAGTTCTTCGCCGCCGATGAGCACTCCCCACGGCGCGATGTTGTGGCTGCGGTCGCGCGCGGCAAAGTTGCGGTACCCCCACCAGTGGCCCAGGCCGTTGATCACGCCGGCGGCCCAGAACGGAATCCACACCATCTGCACCGCCCAGACTGTCGCCCCGATGGCGCCAAACAGCAGCACGTCGAGGATGAACAGCGCGCCCACGCCCTGCCAGACGTAACGCGAATACACCTTGCGCTCCAGCCAGTCATCAGGCGTGCCATGGCCGAATTTGGCCAGCGTTTGCGCGTTTTTCGATTCGGCACGGTACAGCTCCGCGCCGCGCAGCAGCACGGTGTCGATGCCGCGCGTCACCGGGCTGTGCGGATCGTCGGTGGTTTCGCATTTGGCGTGGTGTTTGCGGTGGATCGCCACCCACTCCTTGGTCACCATCCCCGTGGTCAGCCACAGCCAGAAGCGGAAAAAATGCGACGCGATCGGGTGCAGATCGAGCGCGCGGTGCGCTTGCGCGCGATGCAAAAAAATGGTCACCGCGGCGATGGTCAGATGCGTGGTGACCAACGCATACAACACGATTTGCCACCACGACGCCCGCAACAGGCCGTGAGCGGCCCCGTTCAACAACACATCAAACATCACAAACTTTCAAATGCAAACCCTGCCGCCGCACGAAATGTGTAGCGCCAACCGTCGCATTATGCGGCCGGCCGGCGCTGGCAGGGACAGGGCAAACACGAAACCCCTGATCGCAAGCGGATCACGCCGCCGGCGCCTGAGGCTCGGCTGCGGCCACGCGACGCTGCAACACCGCGGCGTAAAACCCGTCAGTGCCGTGGCGATGCGGCAGAAGCTGCAAATCGCCCCGGTGCGTCAAACCCGCCGCTGGCACGCCCTGCTGCGCCAACACATCGTCGGCAGCCACTCGATGGAATTCCGGATGCGTAGCGAGAAAGGCATCGACCACCGCGGCATTTTCCGCGTCGAGCAGGCTGCATGTGGCGTACACCAGCCGGCCACCGGGTTTGAGCAGTGTGGCCGCCGCTTGCAGAATGTCTGCCTGCTTGGCGGCGAGCTCGACGATGTCCTGCGGATGCTGCCGCCATTTCATGTCCGGGTTGCGGCGCAGCGTGCCCAGACCCGAGCATGGCGCATCGACCAGCACGCGGTCCAACTTGCCTGCCAAACGCCTGACGCGCTCATCACGCGCATGGGCGATGACCACCGGGTAGACGTTGGACAGGCCGCTGCGCTGCAGCCGCGGCTTGAGCTTGGCCAGGCGGTAGTCGGCAACGTCGAAAGCGTAAAGCCTGCCGCTACTGCGCATCATGGCGCCCAGCGCCAGCGTCTTGCCGCCAGCACCAGCGCAAAAGTCGGCCACCATTTCACCACGGCGCGGCGCCAGCAGCAGCGCCAGGAGCTGGCTGCCTTCGTCCTGCACTTCGACCCAGCCGTCGCGCAGCAGCGGCAAATCCTGCAGCGCCGGTTTGCCTTGCACACGCACACCCCAAGGCGAATACGGCGTGGCCTGCGCCGGCAGGTTCAGCCGACCGAGGGCATCGAGCACAGCCTCGCGCCGCGTCTTGAGCAGGTTGACGCGCAAATCCAGCGGCGCCGGGCGCAACAGCGATTGCGCCAGCGCGGCGAAGTCGTCGCCGTATTGCTGCAGCAAGGCCTGAGCCAGCCAGTCGGGCAGGCTCCAGCGCACCGCCTCGCTCAGCGTCAACGCGTCCTGCGCCAGCAGGCGCTTGCGCCAGGCCGATTGCTCCGGGGTGAACGCCGCGTGCATCGATGCGGCGTCGCCCGCCCAGCCGAGCAGCGCCAGCTTCAGCTCGGCTGCGCCGCCAAGACTGCCGTCGGCTGCGGCCAGGGTTTGGAACAGCCGTAGATGGCGCAACACCTGGTACACCGTATCGGCCAGCAGTTGCCGGTCGCCTTTGCCCAGTTGCGGCCGGGCGCGAAAATGGCGGCTGAGCACGGCGTCGGCCGCGGCGTCAAATCGCAGCAGGTCGCGCAGCAGGTCGCGCGCGGTGTAGAGCAAGTCGCGCGGCTTCATCGCTCAGACGCCGCTGGCAGGATACGGGTGCGCAAGCCGTCGACCACCACCCTGCCCTCCAGCAGGGCACGGACCACCGGGGGGTAGATGCGGTGCTCCTCGACCAGGACGCGCGCGGCCAGCGCCTGCGGGGTATCGTCGTCGTGCACCGGCACCACGGCCTGCGCCAGAATCGGGCCATGGTCGAGCTCGCTGCTGACCAGATGCACCGTCGCCCCATGCCATTTCACGCCTTCGTGCAACGCGCGGGCGTGGGTATGCAGCCCGGTGAACGCCGGCAGCAACGACGGGTGGATGTTGACCACACGCCCGGCGTAGCGAGCGACGAACTCGGCGCCAAGGACACGCATGAAGCCACACAGCGCGACGATGTCGCCGCCGAGCGCGTCGATGGCGTCGGCGAGCGCGCGGTCGAACGCTTCGCGGCTGGCAAACGCGGTGTGCTCCACGACTTGCGCCGGCACCCCCGCGGTGCGCGCGAACCCCAGCCCGGCGGCGTCGGCACGGTTGCTGATGACCCCGCGCACGGCGTGCATCCAACCTTGCTGCTGCGCCGCGTGGACAATGGCTTGCAGATTGCTGCCACGGCCGGAAATGAGAACAACCAGATTTTTCATCGCCGGCAGTTTAGCCGCGCGTCCGCGCCGGCGCGCCTTGCCGGGTGAATAATGTACCGTTTGATTTCCTCTGGCCGCGATGAAATGCCCGTTTTGCCAAAGCCCTGACACCCAGGTGATCGAAACCCGCGAGGTGGAAGACGGCACCGCGCTGCGGCGCCGACGGCGCTGCGGCCAGTGCGACAAACGCTTCACCACCTACGAGCGGGCCGAAGTCGGCTTTCCTGTGGTGGTGAAAAAAGACGGTCGCCGCACCGACTACGACCGCAACAAGCTGCGCGCCTCGTTTCTGCTGGCCTTGCGCAAGCGCCCGGTCAGCGCCGAGGCGGTCGACACGGCCATCGGCCATGTGGAGCAAAAATTGTTGCAAAGCGGCGCACGCGAACTGGCGTCGACGCAAATCGGCAACTGGGTGATGGCCGAGTTGCGCCGCCTCGACTGCATCGCCTACGTGCGTTTCGCCTCGGTGTACCACAGCTTCAAGGATTTGGGCCAGTTC
>JBFXEK010000222.1:0-4141 GCA_050180155.1 Thiomonas sp.
GGCATCGCTAGGGATGGATGGCATGGGTTTATGCGTGCGATTTTTCATAGTGCTCAATCTCTTTTTGGTGCATGTAGCGGGCGCTGATGGGGCGGAGCAGGCTTTTACCGTTGATGACGCGCAGCATGAAGACCATAAACACATAGCGCCCAGCCCCCTGTTTTGCCAATGGCTCGCATACGCGGTTCATCGGGGTGCGGGTCTGGCAGCACGGCAGGCTTGCCCATTAAAACCTGCTCGATCTCTTCGCGGGAAACACCATGCTTGCCGCACTTCGGCCAGTTGCCATCATCCCAATCAAAGCCGGAAATGTTCATGGCTCGAATATACACTCTTGTGTAGACATGTGTGGTGTCAAGCCGCCTCCGCCTGCTCCACCATCAGCTGCAAGCGGCGGTTGCCGCGAAACTCATTCACATCCAGCCGGTAGGCGACGCGCCAGGATTCGCCCGGCGGCAGTTCATCGGCTTGCACATTGAACATCACCGCCTCAAAACTCGCCCCGCCCGCGCGATGCTCCAGGCTCAGTTTCCAGTGGTTGCCCGCCGCGCCCATCGGACGTTTTTCGCGCACGCGGAACATGTCGTCGAACAGTGGTTCGGGCATGTGCTGCCCCCAGGGTTGGGCGTAGCGCAGCAGTTCGGCCAATTCCAGCGTCATCTCGTCCGGGGCAAGTTCGCCATCGGTCAACAGCACGCCTTGCCAGTCTTCTTCCGCCACCTTGCGCCGCACCACCTCGTCAAAGGCCACGGCAAAATCGGTGAAATGCGCTTGCGCCATCTGCAAGCCTGCGGCCATGGCGTGGCCGCCGAAGCGCTGAATCATGCCGGGATTGAGCGCGTCCACTTCTTCCAGCGCGTCGCGCAAATGCAGCCCCGCAATCGAACGCGCCGATCCTTTGATATTGCCATTGCCGTCCGGCGCAAAGGCGATTACCGGACGATGCAGGCGCTCCTTGATGCGCGAGGCCAGAATGCCGATCACGCCCTGATGCCAGTCGGCATCGAACAGGCACACGCCGCGCGGCATGTCGTCGCTGCTCAAACGCGCGTTCAACTGCTGCAAAATCTGTAGCGCCTGTTGCTGCATTTCGGCCTCGACCGTCTGACGTTGCGCATTGAGCTGGTGCAGTTCTTCGGCCAGTCGCCGCGCCTGTTCCGGCGTATCCGCCAACAGGCATTGGATGCCGATCGACATGTCTTCCATGCGCCCAGCGGCGTTCAGGCGCGGGCCGACACCAAAGCCCAAATCGCTCGCCACCACGCGGCGGAAGTCGCGCCCACTGACCGCCAGCAGCGATAAAATCCCCGGCACGGCCTGCCCGGCGCGCATCCGCTTCAAGCCCTGTTCGACCAGCACGCGATTGTTGTGATCCAGTGGCACCACATCGGCCACCGTGCCTAGCGCCACCAGGTCGAGATAACGCGCCAGATTCGGCACTTCGAGACCTTGGCGCTCAAACCAGCCGCGCCGCATCAGCTCGGCACGCACGGCGGAGAGCACATAAAACGCCACGCCCACGCCGGCCAGATGTTTGCTCGGAAAGTCATCGCCCGCCAGATTCGGATTGACCAGCGCATCGGCCACGGGCAGCTCCGCCCCCGGCAGGTGATGATCGGTCACCACCACGCGCATGCCTGCCGCCTTGGCCGCCGCGACTCCCGCCAAAGCTGTCGTACCGTTATCCACCGTCATCAATACATCCGCCTGCCAATCCGCTTCGGAGGCAACGATCTCCGCCGACAGGCCATAGCCATCCTCAAAGCGATTGGGCACGCGGTAACGCACCTCCTGCGCGCCAAACGCCTTGAGCACACGCACCGACAAGGCGGTGCTGGTCGCGCCATCGGCATCGAAATCGCCCACGATCAAAATGCGCTGCCCGCCCTCCACCGCATCCGCCAACACCGCTGCGGCCTGTTCAATGCCTGACAAGGCACGCGGCGAATGCAGGCGCGCCATGGCCAAATCAAGCTGCTCGACTGAACTCACGCCGCGCGCTGCCAACAGCCGCGCCAACACCGGATTCAGGCTGGACAGCGCCGCCGCCGAGGCCGGCTCTCGACGACGCATTAAACGCTGGCTGCGCTGCATAGGCTCTCCAAAGGTTTGACTGTGCGCCAAAAACGCCAACGATGTGCGGGTTTACAGACAAAATGCGCTGCACCCGTGTCAATCTGCAAGGCGAACATGCGCCCCTGCGCTAACGCGGCTCGCAAGGGCGCAAACCAACGCGCTTCCAGTCCTTCGAGCGTGGCTTGCCAGTCATCGTAATCGCCATCCTGAAACGGCTGCACGAGATCATCCAGCACGATCAGTGCCGTTCCAGACAGATCAGCGCATTCCTCGAAGGTTTCGGCCAGATCATACACAGGCAACTCCAAGGCGTGAGCCAAACCACGAGCAAGAGGGTGATTGGCATAGACCGCTGTAAATTGAGTGGGTAAAAACTCCCTCCCCCCTCGCGGGGAGAGCGCAGCGAGGGGGGCGAAGCCGTTGGGGAGAGGGGGCTCCGACGTTTGCGGCGGGCGCTTCGCTGCAAAGCCTGCCACCCTCTCCCCCCGCCCCTCTCCCCTCAAGGGCGAGGGGAGCAAAATCCCCGCACCCCACGGCCACAGACTATTGATAACCGGCAAACCGCGCGCCTCACGCGCCGCATTGATGGGATGCGCGAACAGCAGCATCTGTGCCTCGGTCAGATCCGCCAGCCAGCGCCGCGCATCTCTCCCCTGCGGCTTGAACACCCCGGCATCATGCCCCAGGGCTTGCGACAAGGGCGTGGTATGCAGCTCAAAGGACGCATCAACGGGTTCATCAAGGCACACGTACCAACGCTCAGGCGCAGCCACCACGATGCGCCAGCCGCGCGCGCTGAAATGCTGCTCCAGCGCCCGCGCCAGCGTATTAGCCTCGTCCAGACTCAGGTGCAGCGACGCGCCCCCTGCCACCACGGCATCGGTCATGCCAAGCCGGAGATGCACCGGATCAAGGCGCATGACCAGCCCCTCGGGTCGCGCGCCCGTCTCGCCCCACAGTCCCAACGCACCCCAGGGCAAGTCCTCCGCTTCAATGCCAAACACCCCTGCCAGTGCATCCTCAAACGCCAGGGCAGGCTGCGCGCCACGATCAGCGCGTGTCAGCAGATCAAGCAAGGCAGGCGTCCGTGACGCAGGCAGGAAAGCTTGCGGATTCTCGCCGCGCCACGGCGCGCACAAACCAGGCACGAATAGCGTTAAATCAAGCTTCAAAGCCGATGCCCCAGCCCTTCGACCGCCCAGGCATCATGCGCCCGACGCAGAGACAAAAAGCTCGCGTAATCCACGCGAATACGCCCCAGCGACTGCGGCGGCGCGTCCAGAGCAATCGCCAATGCCGCACGCATCACCACCGCATGACTCACCACTAGCGCGCGCTGCCCGACCCGCTCGGCGGCAAGCTCATCCAGCGCGGCGCGCACCCGCGCCATAAACGCCAGCACCGGCTCCGCGCCCTGCGGCATCCCATGCACGATGTCGCGCTTGTAGGCGGCATACGCCTCAGCCTGCTCTTGCTTGACCTCCGCATGGCTCAAGCCTTCCCACGCTCCCAGACCGATCTCGCGCAAACGCGGTTCGACCCGTAGCGGCAGCCCGGTCTTGGCCGCATAGCTTTCCGCAAAGACGCGGCAACGCTGCAAGGGCGAGGTGATGACCACATCCCACGCAGACGCGCCGCCCTCCACTGCCTGCCACATGGCCAGAAGCCCCTCTGGCGTGAGCGGGTCATCCACGCCATCGCCACGGTAACGCAAACCACCCACCGGCTCGCCGTGGCGCAAAAAATCAAGTCGCGGCATTTAATGTATCCAGTCACCCAGGGTCATCAGGGCAATAATCGCCACGATGATAATGATGGCGCGCAGCACCAGACCACGTGCGGCGCGTACGATGCTGGCATCGGCCTCAATCTCGCCCGAGTCACTGATTTCGGTGGTGACACTGTAATTTTCCGTGCGCAAGGCGGCGCGACCCACGCGCAGCAGCACATCGCGATTCGCCTGCTCCAGCTCCTCCGCACGGCACTTCGGTTCAGCCTGAACCTCATCCTCATGCGGCGCATCCACCGAAACCTGACCGCGCTGCCGCCAGGCGTTCAAACCCTC